>NZ_WXWS01000209.1:0-28842 GCF_009904715.1 Vibrio sp. V42_P2S4T144
AATTTATAGCTCACCTAATTTTTGCAGCTTAAAGGAGTTTGAGATGAAAGTCGGTATCATCATGGGTTCTAAATCCGATTGGCCAACCATGAAACTAGCAGCGGACATGCTAGATCAATTTGGCGTGCCTTACGAAACAAAAGTCGTGTCAGCACACCGAACTCCTCAATTACTGGCTGACTACGCTAGTGGCGCAAAAGAACGCGGCATCAAAGTTATCATCGCAGGCGCAGGTGGTGCAGCCCACCTACCAGGTATGGCGGCGGCGTTTACTAGTTTGCCAGTGCTTGGGGTTCCCGTTCAGTCTCGTGCACTGAAAGGTATGGATTCACTGCTCTCTATTGTACAGATGCCAAAGGGAGTTGCGGTTGGTACATTGGCGATTGGCGAAGCGGGCGCAGCAAACGCCGGTATCCTAGCAGCGCAAATCCTAGGCACTCATGATGAAAACATCATGGCGAAGGTAGAAGCATTCCGTAATGAGCAAACGGAAACAGTTCTCGCAAATCCAAACCCTGCAGAGGATTAATCAGATGCATGTACTGGTTCTTGGTGCGGGTCAGTTGGCTCGTATGATGTCTCTGGCTGGTGCGCCACTGAATATTCAAATTTCAGCTTACGATGTCAGCAGCGGTGATGTCGTTCACCCTTTAACTCAACAGGTACTTGGCCATGGCTTGGAAAATGCGATTACGCAAGTTGATGTGATTACTGCCGAGTTCGAGCATATTCCACATGACGTGCTAAAGGTTTGCGAAGCGAGCGGCAAATTCCTACCAAGTACGCAAGCCATCAAAGCAGGTGGTGATCGCCGTATTGAAAAAGCACTGCTTGATGATGCTGGCGTGCGCAACGCGAAATACTACGTCATTGAAACTCGTGAAGACTTTGAGCGCGCAATTGAACACGTTGGTATGCCAATGGTTCTGAAAAGTGCATTGGGTGGCTACGATGGTAAAGGCCAATGGCGCTTAAAAGAAGCTTCTCAAGTCGACGACATTTGGACTGAGATGGCAGAGTGCATCGCGGCAACACCAACTCAAGCGATTGTTGCTGAAGAGTTTGTTCCTTTTAACCGCGAAGTATCACTAGTTGGTGCTCGAAGCAAAGATGGAAATGTGGAAGTGTACCCTCTGGCAGAGAATGTTCACACCAACGGTGTATTGAGTCTTTCTACTGCGATTGATGCGCCAGAGTTACAGGAACAAGCAAAGCAAATGTTCACGGCTGTCGCAGATAGCCTAGATTACGTTGGCGTATTAGCGCTTGAGTTCTTTGATGTCGATGGGGCACTTTTAGTGAATGAGATTGCTCCACGCGTGCACAACTCTGGTCACTGGACACAGCAAGGTGCAGAAACGTGTCAGTTTGAAAACCATCTGCGCGCAGTATGCGGCTTACCATTAGGTAGTACGAAATTGGTTCGTGAAACCTCAATGGTGAATATTCTTGGTGAAGATACGTTGCCAGAAACGCTGCTCGCCATGGATGGTTGTCACATCCATTGGTACGGCAAAGAGAAGCGCGAAGGGCGCAAAATGGGTCACATCAACGTATGCGGTGACTACCCAGGAGAATTGCACCGTAGGTTGTGCGCTCTCGCGAAGGTCTTAGATCCAATGACATTCCCAGCCGTGCACGAGTTTGCGAAACAAGCACAACGCTAAAATCTAGCCCCAAAAACCACAAAGGGTCGCACGATGCGACCCTTTTTAATTCCTTTGATGTATTTACCCTTGTTGAGTGTGCTGGCACTTACGGTTGGCACATTGCAATTTCACACCACTGGCGAGTTTCTTCTCCACCAACAACGTAAAACCACATTCTTCGCACCTCCCCTTTACCGGAGGGAGATTCACTGCAAATTTGCATTTAGGGTAGTTATCACATGCGTAGAAAGTTTTACCAAAACGCGTCTTACGTTCAACTAAATGACCTTTACCGCATTCAGGACACGCGTGGTGCTCTTGCGACTGCTTTTCTGGCTCAGGTTGATTAATCGACTCAATATGATGGCACGCCGGATAGTTACTGCAACCAACAAACATGCCATAACGCCCTTGGCGTAATACCAACTCGTTACCACAATCTGGACAAGGAACGCCAAGCTCTTTGACGATGTGTCCATCATTGTTGTGCAGGGCTTTGATGTAATCACAGCTTGGGTAGTGGCTACAGCCAAGAAAGGGACCGTGTTTGCCATGTTTGAGGGTCAACTCGCTGCCACATTTAGGACACGGCTCGTGTTCCAATGCGTGTTCATGGGCAGAGAAAAGGGTGTTGTCGATTTTACTACTCATACTTACCGTTTCGTGAAAAACACACCAAAAGACAAGCTCGCGTTCTTGCTAGCTAAACTCGAACTTGCCTAGATTGGGTTAGTGAAGAATCCCTTGTTCTTTGGTGTACAACAGCTCTTCCATTAGCGTATAAGCGTTTTCATTACCAGGCACATTAAACAGCACCATCAAAATGATCCATTTGAGGTCTTCAAGCTCAAACTCGCTCGTTTCTAGCCCCATCACTCGGTCAATCACCATTTCACGAGTTTCTGTCGTCAATACATTGATTTGCTCAAGGAACAATAAAAAACCTCGGCACTCCAAATCCAAACGCTGTATCTCTTTCACAGTGTAGATACGAGTCGATGATGACGCGATACAAGCCGAAATCGCAGAAGATGTATCACTTTGCTGCAGCGCTGCGAGCTCTTCTAACCAGACAAGGGCTTTATAGATATCTTTTTGTTGGAAGCCAGCGCGAAGCAATTCTTCTTCCAACTCGTCTTGTTCGACCTGTAACTCTGCATCGCTATGGATGTAGGTTTCGAATAGATACATCAGTATATCCATCATCATAGCTAGCCCCTCCCCTTTCGAATATAGCCACCTGAAACCGCAACGACATGCCCAGAGAGTTCTAACTCTAAGAGCTGCATCATGACTTCTTGGACAGGTATATTGGTCCTGTTTGCAAGAATATCAACCGGTGTAGCTTCACTTCCTACGTTAGCTAACAGCTGAGGAAATGGCAATTCTTCTTCATCATTTAACGTAGAAAATAAATCGGTACTCTGATTAATAGACCAATCAAGCAAGGACTGTATTTCATCTAAGACATCTTTCGTCTTTTCTACGAGGCAAGCGCCATGACGTATCAACTGGTTTCCACCGCAGGCATTGGGGGCATTGATTGACGCTGGCAGCGCAAATACTTCTCGACCTTGCTCAAGCGCGTAACGAGCTGTAATTAACGAGCCGCTCTTTTTCGCCGCCTCGACGACCAGCACACCAAGCGATAATCCACTAATAATACGATTACGACGCGGGAAGTTTTCTGGGCGCGGCTTGGCATTAGGCCGAAACTCAGACACCAAAGCCCCATGTTCAATAACACGTTGCGCTAAACCACGATGACGTGCCGGATAAATATTTTCTAAGCCAGATCCTAGCACCGCAATCGTCTTACCACCCGCTTGCAACGCACCATCATGCGCATGACCATCAATGCCTAAAGCGAGACCACTGGTGACAATAAAATCGTGCTGAACAAACTCTGCAGCAAACTGACGTGCATGCTGTAATCCATCAATACTCGCATTTCGACTGCCAACCATCGCGATTTGTGGCTGAGAAAGACAAGTAGGGTTTCCTTGAACAAAAAGTAGAGGTGGCGGTGCAACGATTTGTTTGAGTTGAGGTGGATAACGCGGGTCAGTCAGTGTCAGGATATGATGGTTTGTAGAAGCCTCAAGCCAGCTTAAACAAGCATCGACTTCTTTATCTGTTGAAGCCCAAGCTTGAATTTGCTTAGTTGTTAACCCAAGTTGTTGTAGCTGTTCAGGAGAGAAGTTTACGATGTTACATGGCGTGTCTCTTGCCAGTAGCTTATTCATTTTGACGCCGCCAATGCCTGGTAAACAACTCAGTTTTAACCAGGCAGCGAGATCATCGTTATTTCGTCGATTCATCGATGGTTAATTCGTCCGCCAACGGTGACACCACCGAAATATCTTGGTTAATGGGTTTCGTACTGTTAGTGATCAGTGCCAAGCTAAAGTACTCATAAGGACGAATGACCAGCAACTCACCAACTTTGCTTTGAGGCAAAGTGATTTTCTTATCAAGCACGCCAAACTCTTTCTTGAACTCATCGCCGTCTTTGTAAACTGGGTGCGCGTCTTCTTTTAAATCAAACACACTGCCTTGCTTGAGATTGTCTGACGTGCCTTTATCAATCACCACGACTTGGTTAGTTGAACTAAAGCGAATACCTTCGATATTACCTAGCAACTTTGCAGAACTGCCTTGTGGCGACGGCAGCGGATAGAACGTAGTCGTGAAGTCAGTATTCTCAACCGATTGATTTGGCAACGCGATATCGTTACGTAGGATTTCTTGCATTTGCGATGTAAGCTTCAAACCTGAATAATCACTCGAAGCTTCAACGAGCTCGCCTTTGGCAATCAAACGCAGCGCGGTAATCTCTTCGGACACATCGTCACGCGAAAAGGTAGCTACTGGTCGGTAAATAGCCCAACCTGTCGCGGTCTGATTGCCATTGATATACAGCACATCTTCTGCAGTCAGATACTTACTGCCTTTGCTGCTACCCATCACTTTTGCTGCTCTGTTCAACGAATCTTTATCTAGCAACCGATCCGATTTGAGGTAAGGCATCACCAAACCTTCCGCGACCGTTGGTACGGCTTTCTTTTCTGTGATGCGAGCTTTCGGGCTCAGCTTCTTAACCGGTTTTAGGCTCAACACGGGCTGACCGTTAATCCACACCAAAGACAGCTTGTCTCCAGGATAAATTAAATGAGGGTTGTCGATTTCCGGGTTTACTTGCCATAAACGAGGCCACAACCACGGGCTATCCAAGTACATGGCCGAAATATCCCATAGCGTATCGCCCTTCACGACTACATACGTTTGTGGCGCATCATCTTTAACTGTCAGTGGGTTCGCATCCACATTTGCTACAGCGTTGAAAGAGAAAAGTAACGGCAACGTAACACTGGCAACGTTGCGGAAAATTCGATTCATGACCCTCGTCCTTGGTCTATTAAGCAGGAACCAGAATGGAAATTGGTGCAAGGATGCTGTCATTTAGGCTATAAAATGTCTAGAATTGAGCCAACAAGGTTTGTGCTGTTTCGGCACAGTTCAATATTTCGAGTGAATATGTCTGTATTACAAGTATTAACATTCCCGGATGATCGCCTGCGCACAGTCGCAAAGCCTGTTGAAGCGGTGACACCTGAGATTCAAAAAATCGTCGATGACATGATTGAAACCATGTACGACGAAGAAGGTATTGGCCTTGCTGCAACGCAGGTTGATATCCACAAACGTATCGTAGTGATTGATATTTCAGAAACTCGCGATGAGCCGATGGTGCTAATCAACCCTGAGATTCTGGAAAAGCGTGGCGAAGATGGCATCGAAGAAGGCTGTCTGTCGGTACCAGGTGCACGCGCACTTGTGCCTCGCGCTGCAGAAGTTACCGTTAAAGCACTGGATCGTGATGGCAAAGAGTTCACCTTTGAAGCCGACGACCTGCTAGCGATTTGTATTCAACACGAGCTTGATCACCTACAAGGTAAGCTATTCGTGGATTACCTATCACCACTGAAACGCAAACGCATTCAGGACAAGCTAGCAAAAATCAAACGCTTTAACGAGAAGCAGCAAAACGCTTAATCTCGAACCATACCAATTAGAAGGAAGTCTACCTTGAGTCAGTCTTTACGTATTGTCTTTGCAGGTACTCCGGATTTCGCCGCCCGTCACTTGGCGGCGTTGTTGTCTTCGGAGCATGAAGTCATCGCGGTTTACACAAACCCAGATCGTCCAGCGGGTCGTGGCAAGAAATTGGCTGCGCCACCGGTAAAACAACTGGCGCTGGAACACAACATCCCGGTTTACCAACCTGAAAGCTTTAAGTCCGACGAAGCGAAACAAGAACTTGCCGATCTGAACGCCGACCTCATGGTTGTCGTGGCGTACGGTATGCTGCTGCCACAAGCGGTTCTTGATACCCCTAAACTGGGTTGTATCAACGTACATGGTTCTATCCTACCTCGTTGGCGTGGTGCGGCTCCAATCCAACGCTCTATTTGGGCGGGCGATGCAGAAACTGGCGTGACCATCATGCAGATGGACATCGGTCTCGACACTGGTGATATGCTGAAGATTGCAACTCTGCCAATCGAAGCGACAGATACCAGCGCTTCAATGTACGAAAAATTGGCTGAGCTTGGTCCAGAAGCCCTGATTGACTGCCTAGTAGACATTGCTGCGGGTAAAGCAGTGCCAGTGAAGCAAGACGATGAGCTAGCGAACTATGCGAAAAAGCTCAGCAAAGAAGAAGCACGCATCAACTGGAACGACGATGCGGCGCACATTGAGCGCTGCGTTCGTGCATTTAACCCATGGCCAATGAGCCACTTTGAGGCGGCAGAAAACAGCATCAAAGTATGGCAAAGCCGTGTGGCAGAGCAAACCAGTGACAAGCCAGCCGGCACCATCGTACAAGCAGATAAAACCGGTATTTATGTTGCGACAGGCAACGGCGTACTGGTGCTAGAGCAACTGCAAGTTCCTGGCAAAAAAGCCATGTCAGTTCAGGATATTCTGAATTCGCGTGCGGCTTGGTTTGAAGTTGGCACTCTGCTGGTTTAAGCCATACTAGGGGTTATTATCCCCGATTATACGAACTTTTAGAGGGCAGAGATGCCCTCCTTTACTTTAAGGTACTCATCATGAATGTTCGCGCTGCGGCTGCTAACGTCCTGTATCTTGTCGTCGACAAGGGCCACTCACTTTCAAGCGCTCTTCCAGCGGCTCAACAAACGGTACGACCTCGTGACCACGCTCTGTTACAAGAGATCTGTTACGGTGCGCTACGTTACCTACCTCGCCTAGAAATGATCGCAAACCAATTGATGGATAAGCCGCTAAAAGGCAAACAACGTGTATTCCATCACCTAATTCTGGTTGGTATTTACCAACTGAGCTTCATGCGTATTCCTGCGCACGCAGCAGTCGGTGAAACGGTTGAAGGCACTAAAGAGCTGAAAGGTCCTCGTCTGCGTGGTTTGATTAACGCGGTATTGCGTAACTACCAGCGCAACCAAGAAGAACTCGACCAAATGGCCGTCAGCAACAACGCTGGCAAGTACGGTCACCCAAGCTGGTTACTAAAACTGCTGCAAGAGGCCTACCCAAAGCAATGGGAAAGTATTGTTGAAGCGAACAACCAAAAAGCACCAATGTGGCTGCGTGTGAACCATCAACACCACACTCGTGATGAATACCTTGCGCTGCTCAAAAATGAAAACATTGATAGCACGCCACACACAGAAGCAATGGACGCCATAAAATTGGCCGCACCATGTGACGTGATGAAGCTACCTGGTTTTGATAAAGGTTGGGTTTCGGTACAAGATGCGGCGGCGCAGCTTTCGATCAACTACCTAAAACCACAAGACGGCGAACGGATTTTAGATTGCTGTGCTGCGCCAGGTGGCAAGACTGCGCACATTCTAGAGCGCACGTCGGGCAGTGAAGTGGTCGCGATTGACTGCGACGACACACGCTTGAAACGTGTGCATGAAAACCTGAAGCGTCTCAACCTTCAGGCAAAAGTGGTTTGCGGTGATGCGCGTAATCCACAAGAATGGTGGCAAGGCGAGCAATTTGATCGCATTTTGCTGGATGCCCCATGTTCTGCGACTGGCGTGATTCGTCGTCACCCAGACATCAAATGGCTACGTCGTGCAGACGACATCGCCGCATTAGCAGAGCTGCAAAGTGAAATTTTTGATGCCATGTGGACGCAACTGAAGCCGGGCGGCACCATGGTTTACGCGACTTGTTCAATCACACCGCAAGAAAACGTGGAGCAAGTAAAAGCGTTTTTAGCACGTACCGCGGATGCGCAACTGCTGGATTCTGATCCCGACCAGCCTGGTCGTCAAATTCTACCAGGCGAAGAAGATATGGATGGTTTCTACTACGCAGTGCTAACTAAGACACACGCGTAACAGCATGCTAAATAGGGCGATTGAAGTGATTTCAATCGCCTTTTTCAGATACGAGAAAAGAGTATGAAGATCATTATTCTTGGTGCAGGTCAGGTTGGCGGCACACTGGCAGAAAACCTAGTGGGTGAAAACAACGACATCACCATCGTCGACAATAATGCCGACCGACTGCGTGAATTGCAGGACAAATACGACCTACGTGTGGTCAATGGCCATGCGAGCCATCCAGACGTGCTACACGAAGCTGGCGCGCAAGACGCCGATATGCTCGTCGCAGTAACCAACACTGATGAAACCAACATGGCCGCCTGTCAGGTCGCGTTCACTCTATTCAATACCCCAAACCGCGTTGCGCGTATTCGCTCTCCAGAATACTTGGCAGAAAAAGAAGCCCTGTTTAAATCTGGCGCTATTCCTGTTGATCACCTTATCGCACCAGAAGAACTCGTCACGAGCTACATCGAACGTCTGATCCAATACCCAGGCGCGCTGCAAGTGGTGAGCTTTGCTGAACAGAAAGTCAGCCTAGTGGCGGTGAAAGCCTACTATGGTGGCCCGCTGGTGGGTAATGCGCTGTCTGCTTTGCGTGAGCACATGCCGCACATCGATACCCGTGTGGCGGCTATTTTCCGCCAGGGTCGCCCGATTCGCCCACAAGGCACCACGATTATTGAAGCCGACGATGAAGTGTTCTTCGTTGCAGCAAGTAATCATATTCGCTCAGTGATGAGTGAGCTTCAGCGTCTAGAAAAACCGTACCGCCGCATCATGATTGTTGGCGGGGGTAACATCGGCGCAAGCTTGGCTAAACGCCTAGAGCAAACTTACAGCGTGAAGCTGATTGAGCGTAACTACCAGCGTGCAGAAAAGCTCTCTGAGCAACTAGAAAACACCATCGTGTTCTGCGGTGATGCGGCAGACCAAGAGCTTCTCTCGGAAGAGAACATCGACCAAGTCGACGTCTTCATCGCGCTGACCAACGAAGATGAAACCAACATCATGTCTGCAATGTTAGCAAAACGCATGGGCGCTAAAAAAGTGATGGTGCTGATCCAACGTGGCGCTTATGTAGACCTGGTACAAGGCGGCGTAATTGATGTAGCAATCTCACCTCAGCAAGCCACTATTTCAGCCTTGCTAACGCACGTTCGTCGCGCTGATATCGTAAACGTATCCTCACTTCGCCGCGGCGCTGCGGAAGCGATTGAAGCCGTCGCTCACGGTGATGAAAGTACATCTAAAGTGGTTGGACGTGCGATTGGAGATATAAAACTTCCACCTGGGACCACCATTGGTGCTATCGTTCGTGGCGAAGAAGTTCTTATTGCCCACGACCGTACGGTCATCGAACAGGATGACCATGTGGTGATGTTCCTGGTCAACAAAAAATACGTATCAGACGTCGAAGCGCTATTCCAACCGAGTCCATTCTTCCTCTAGGATTTTCCTATGGTCAACTTACGTCCCGTACTGTTTGTTATCGGGCTAGTTTTATCCAAACTGGCCCTGTTTATGTACGTGCCGACTTTGGTCGCTTTCTTTACCGGTACGGGGGGATTCCTCGATTTCGCCCAAGCCGTTGTGATCACGCACCTTGCCGCCTTCATCTGCCTAACGATAGGTCGAACCGCCAAGTTCAAACTCAGCGTACGCGATATGTTCCTCATCACCAGTTTGGTTTGGACCATCGCGAGTGCGTTTGCCGCCTTGCCATTTGTGTTTATCAACCACATCAGCTTCACCGACGCCTACTTCGAAACGATGTCGGGTATCACCACGACGGGCTCAACGGTGCTCAGTGGCCTAGACAACATGGCGCCGAGCATATTGCTGTGGCGCTCTATTTTACAATGGCTTGGTGGCATTGGTTTTATCGTGATGGCGGTAGCAGTGTTACCTATGCTGAATGTCGGTGGTATGAAGCTATTCCAAACCGAATCATCAGATTGGTCGGATAAAAGTAGTCCAAGAGCGAAAACGGTCGCCAAAAACATCGTAGCGGTTTATTTGATGCTAACGGGCCTATGTATTTTGGGCTACTTGATCACCGGCATGAACCTGTTCGAAGCAATCAACCATGCCTTTACTACGCTATCGACGGGTGGATACTCTACATCTGATGGGTCAATGAACCACTTCTCTAATGGCGCACATTGGGTGGCCACTACCTTTATGTTCTTAGGTGGTTTGCCGTTTTTGCTCTTTATCGCCGCATTACGTAAACGCCGTATTGATGTGTTGGTTAACGACGCTCAAGTTAGAGGATTTGCGTACCTGTTCGTATTCTCAAGCTTAGTGATTTCAGCTTGGTTAGTGATTCGAGATGGGTACACCATTTTGGATGCCCTGCGAGTGTCGATGTTTAATATTGTCTCTGTCGTCACCACAACTGGCTTTGGCTTAGAAGACTTCACCGCATGGGGCGCATTACCCACCACTCTTTTCGCATTCTTAATGATGGCGGGGGCATGCTCAGGCTCAACGTCTGGCGGGATCAAAATCTTCCGCTTCCAAATTGCAATGACGCTGCTAAACAAACAAATGATGAAGTTGATTCACCCTTCAGGGGTGTTTGTACAGCGTTATAACCAGCGACCGGTGAATGATGATATTGTTCGCTCAGTGGTGGCATTTGGCTTGATGTTTTTTATCACCATTATCTTTATCGCGGGTTGTTTAAGTGCTCTTGGCCTCGACCCTGTGACCAGTATTTCTGGCTCAATCACCGCCGTTGCCAATGTTGGCCCTGGTATGGGTAGTGTGATTGGCCCGACAGGCAACTTCGCGCCTCTGCCCGATACTGCCAAATGGCTCTTAAGCTTTGGGATGTTAATGGGCCGCTTGGAAATTCTGACTATTCTTGTACTGTTCTTTCCTGCGTTTTGGCGCCGCTAAGCAGACTCTAATTAAAAGGTATAACAATGAAAACATGGATTACTCTGGCGACCCTACTTGCCGCCTCATCCACATACGCCGCCGAGGTCATCACTTTAGCCGATGGTCGAGAAGTGAAGTTGAACGATGACTTTACCTGGGAATACGTCATGAAAAAAACGGCGCAGCAAGCGACGGAGACACAAACAACAGCAAGCGTAGTTGAAACAATCGCAGCTCCTGCGATTGCGACAATCCCAGTGATAACGAAAACCGTTGGCACGACCGTGGTGGTAAACGCCAAAAAGCCAACCATGCAGCTATCAGATTCAGGTGTGGATGTATTGATTGGTTCAGCAAGCTATCAAAGCGGTGAGCTTGTTTTACCTACATCAATCACTAACCAAAGCTCTCAATCTGTCATTCAAGTGGAAGTTGAGGTGCAAGTGTTTGATATGTCTGGTCAGCAACTGGCAAAAGAAAACGTGACTGTTTGGCAATCCATCAAGCGCATGGCGGATACCTACCTGCGACCTCAGCAAGCGGAGCAAGGTAAGAGCATAAAACTGGCTGTACCGCAATCACAGCAATACCAGTTTTCTGCCAAAGTGCTAGAGGTAAAAACTCGCTAATACGTGTTTAATATTCTTTGTTGAGCCTATCGGCTAGATAGGCTCAACAAAGTAATAAATAGCAAAGAAATGGCACACGCAGCCAGCCAAAACAAAGCCGTGCCAAATCGCATGGTTAAAGGGAATGCGCTTCGCAACGTAGAAAATCACGCCCAGTGAATACACAATTCCACCAGCGGCAAGCAGTGTAAGTCCGCCGACATCCAAGTTGATCGCCAACTGATAAATCACAATCAACGATAACCATCCCATCACCAAATACGTCATCAAAGAAAGCTTTTTAAATCGATAGACGAACGCAACTTTCATGATGATGCCGATCAACGCAATGCTCCAAATAACGATCATCAACCCAAATGCTAGAGGTGTTCTTAAGCTGACTAACAAGAAAGGGGTATAGCTGCCTGCTATCAAAAGATAAATAGCACAGTGGTCGAAGGTTTTTAGCCAACGTTTCGCTTTGGGATGAGGGATCGCATGATAGAGCGTCGAGGCCAAAAATAGCACGATAATACTCGCACCATAAATCGCCATACTGGTAAGCGTTAAAGTGTCAGCTTGATGGTCTATGGCTTTAACTAACAGCAGTATCAAGCCAACAATACCAAAAATCATCCCTATACCGTGGGTGATGGTATTGGCCAGTTCTTCACGTTGACTGTATTGAGGTTTCTGCAGCTCGGACATCAATGCGCCTATACTAGAGTTTGAAATTTGCTCTAGTATGGCACATTAGGCTTACACGTGTAAGCTTAAATTAAGACTCATGAACGGCAGTAGTTTGATCGAGATAATTGAGTACCAGTTCGCCAACTTGATCTGGCTTAGTCGTGGCAGGGATGGTCAGCTCTCGCTTGAGTTTGCCACTACCCAGTAAGCTCGCGAGCATGCCACCTTGCCCCTTGCGTGTGCGGTCAACTTCAAACCACAACTTGAGCTCTTGCTCACTGCGGTGGGCAACAAATTCTAATTCGCGCCACACGCCGTGGTAAGGTCCGTCGGTTGGCACCAGTTCAAACTCTTGCACAAATGGTAGATCGAATCCTTTCACTTCCTCGCATTCCACCTGGCGAATTCGTAAACCTTGCGCTTCAAATGCAGATAGTACCGCATCCATCAGTGGATCAGGTCGGACGGTGAGGATGTCTTTATCAGTCGGATCCAAAGCAGCAGCAACGTCTAAGCCAGTTTCTAACCATACTTTGGCATCACCAATGGTGACAGGCGTGTTCCAAGGCACATCGAGCTTAACATCGAAGGTACGCTCTTCGCCGGAATGGATGGTAAATGCGTAAGGGAGACTCCACTTAGCAAGCACATGAGTTTGAGGTACTCGGCGCATGCTGTGTCCTTCTCGCGCACCACGGTCATCAGGGGCTTCTGCGATGTAGCGGCAACAGAGTTTTAAATCAATGTTGTCGATCGCTTGTTCAGTCGCACCACCATATACATGGATCGACACATCCACACTTTGACCTGGGTATAGCACGTCTTGGTTTAAGATTGAGTCGACCTTCGCGCTCCCAATCCCAAAACTGGCAAGTGTCTTCTTCAAAAATGACATAGGCACCTCCTTCATCGAGATCTCATACTACTACTGCTGATCGTGGGAGCAAACAAAAATTGCCTCGAACATCGCGACAAAATGACAAAATCTAAACAATTCAATTGCTCAACTATCGACCAATTATTACAAGGATGCTAATCTTACACTTGATATGCATGCATATCGGTATTCCTGACTCATTAACTGGATTGGCGAGAGCCAGAAGAGTGATTCTTCAATCTTGTTGGAGCCTAGCTCATAATGATTCAGGCCATTACATCGGCAATGGATATGCCTGACAGTTAGGTAAATTAATGCGCCCAACAACAGTCAGGTTCGCACACACTAATACTAGTGCAATGCGCCGCAGCAGTGGCTTTACTACTGCACCAAAGGCAAAGCAAGTTGCGCCAGCAATGACATTGGTTGAGAAGACAGCAATGATGTCGAGTGTTCCGGCCAAAGTTATCAAAGCAGCTTAATCAAAAGCGCGGCGCCAGCTGCGCTTTTTTCTTTGCACGCGACTCATAAAGCTTCAAAGACTTAGAACAAACTACAGTGAAAGAGATCGTTTTTCCTATTTGGTCTTAGCAAAGCAATTTGGTACCTTTACTGCTAATTACACCTATAAATTCTGTGGAGAAAGAAATGAAGTGTCATCGCATTGAAGAGCTGCTTGAGCTACTAGAGCCTGAATGGCATAAAGATCAAGAGCTGAACCTCTTGCAGTTCATCGTTAAGCTGGCAAAAGAAGCAGGCTATAAAGGAAAGCTAGAAGATCTGACCGACGATGTACTGATCTACCACCTTAAAATGCGTAATAGCAGCAAAGATGAAATGATCCCTGGACTCAAAAAAGACCAAGAGGACGATTTTAAAACGGCGATCCTACGCGCTCGTGGCATCATCAAATAACTAGCTCAACAGCCAGTATTCTTTAAGCGACTCTCTCTGTGAGTCGCTTTTTTATAACCAAAGTTTTTAGTCCCACAATTGGTTATAACTGTTCAGCCAATTATCAGGTTAACTGTACTGATTTTTGTTGTTAAACATTGACTGCGTTAAAGAAACGGAATTGTTATTGATTGTATAATCGCCGTTCATCAGTATTTACTAAAATAATTATGTTCGGTCATCTTTATGACGGAACGAGCAGCAATGTCATCGAGCGACATCAATAGAAATGACGCCGTACATTATAAAAGCCTAAGAAGGATGAGTGCATGAGTCAGGACAAGATCGATATCAAAGATGTGACTCCTAAAACCTATAATCCCAAAACCCATAAAGGAAACGGGGATCGGTTCAACCCAAGTAATCGCATCTATGTACGCGAAAGCAAAGGGACTTACCAGAAACTGCGTCGTTACGGTGGTTGGTTCTTACTGCTTCTCTTCGCTTTGATACCGTGGATTCCTTACGGTGAACGTCAAGCGATCTTGCTTGATATTGGCAACCAGCAGTTCAACTTTTTCGGTACCACCCTGTACCCACAAGATCTTACCCTACTCGCCTTGCTGTTTGTGATCGCGGCGTTTGGGTTGTTCTTTATTACCACCTTCTTGGGTCGGGTTTGGTGTGGCTATCTCTGCCCACAAACCGTCTGGACCTTCATGTATATCTGGTTTGAAGAGAAGCTGGAAGGTAGTGCCAATAAACGCCGCAAACAAGACTCCAATAAGCTGACGGCGAATTTAGCGATGCGTAAAACCGTCAAACATATAGCTTGGTTTGCCATTGCACTCGCCACTGGTTTTACTTTTGTTGGCTACTTCGTGCCAATGAAGCAATTGGTTATCGACTTTTTCACCTTTAACGCCAACTTCTGGCCCGTCTTTTGGGTAATGTTCTTTGCCATTTGTACTTATGGTAATGCTGGTTGGATGCGTTCCATCATGTGTATTCACATGTGTCCTTACGCGCGCTTCCAGTCTGCCATGTTTGATAAAGACACCTTCATCGTTGGCTACGATGCAAAACGTGGGGAAAAACGTGGCCCACGTCCGCGTAAAGCCGATCCAAAGCAGCTTGGTTTGGGTGATTGTATTGATTGTGATTTGTGTGTGCAGGTGTGCCCAACAGGTATCGATATTCGTGACGGCTTGCAGTATGAATGTATCAACTGTGGCGCCTGTATTGATGCGTGTGACAACACCATGGATCGCATGGGCTACGAGAAAGGCCTAATTAGTTACACCACCGAACATCGCTTATCGGGTAAGAGTACCAAAGTCATGCGTCCGAAGCTGCTAGGCTATGGTGCCGTACTACTCGTCATGGTCGGTCTTTTCTTTGCCCAAATTGCAGCGGTAGACCCAGCCGGCATGAGTGTTATTCGCGACCGTAACCAACTGTTCCGCGTTAATAGCTCGGGAGAAGTAGAAAACACCTACACCCTCAAAGTGATCAACAAAACTCAGCAAGTGCAAGAGTACTCGTTGGATGTTGAAGGGCTATCCGATGTAAGCTGGTATGGTAAGCAGACAATTCAGGTCCAGCCAGGTGAGGTATTAAACCTGCCAATGAGTCTTGGTGCCGATCCTGACAAGCTAAACTCTGCGATTACGACAATTCAGTTTATACTCACCGATAAGAGCAACGAATTCACCATTGAAGTAGAAAGCCGTTTTATTAAAAAACTATAGTGCTACTTCAGTGACTAACGGAAAAAGGCTCAGTAATGAGCCTTTTTGTTTATATGTCCCAAAGTATGTTTAACTTTGACGCCCTTACCCCAGACTTTATGTGGTACGCGTTAGAAAGCATCGGCGTTCGCGCAGAATCAGGCTTTCTTCCCCTCAATAGCTACGAAAACCGTGTTTATCAATTTACTGACGAAGAGCGTCGTCGTTATGTCGTCAAGTTTTACCGTCCTGAACGTTGGAGCAATGAACAGATCCAAGAGGAGCACGACTTTACTTTAGAGCTGATTGGCAATGAGATCCCCGTCGCACCTCCTGTGCGCATCAACGGTGAAACCCTGCATCACTATCAAGGCTATGCTTTTGCGCTGTTTGATAGCGTGGGTGGTCGCCAATACGAGGTTGACAATTTAGATCAGCTCGAAGGTGTAGGGCGTTTCCTTGGCCGCATCCATAAAGTCGGCAGCCGCCAAGCGTTCCAACATCGCCCTACGATCGGCTTACAAGAATACCTGTATCAACCAAGAGAGATTCTGCAAAACGCCAATATGATTCCAATGCACTTGGAGAACAGCTTCTTCAATGACTTGGATATGCTGATCAAATCAATTGAAAGCCACTGGCAAGAAGGCTTCAATATCATTCGTTTGCATGGCGATTGCCACCCAGGCAATATTTTGTGGCGAGATGGCCCTATGTTTGTTGATTTGGATGACGCTCGTAACGGCCCTGCAGTACAAGACTTATGGATGCTATTGAACGGTGAACGCCAAGACAAACTGATGCAGTTGGATATTGTTTTAGAGGCTTACCAAGAGTTTTGCGACTTTAATCCTGCAGAATTGAAACTAATCGAGCCACTTCGCGGTCTACGAATGGTGCACTATATGGCATGGCTAGCAAAACGTTGGCATGACCCTGCATTTCCTCTCGCTTTTCCATGGTTTAATGAGCCAAAATACTGGGAAGGTCAGGTCCTTGCATTTAAAGAGCAGATCGCCGCTTTAGAAGAAGCACCGCTGTCTTTAATGCCTCAATGGTAAGTCAGGCCAAAAATTCAAAAATGGAGATATTTCGATGAAAAAACTGTTCGCACTGTTTTCTATGCTGATGTTAAGCCTGTCGGCACATGCAGCGCAATTCAAAGAAGGTGAACATTACAAAGTATTGGATCTTGAGGCATCAAAAAAACCTCTTGTGACGGAGTTTTTCTCTTTCTACTGCCCGCACTGTAATAGCTTTGAACCGGTTATCCAGCAACTGAAAAAGCAGTTGCCAGAAGGTACTAAGCTATTAAAAAACCACGTTTCTTTCATGGGTGGCAACATGGGCCCATCAATGAGCAAAGCCTACGCAACGATGGTTGCACTAAAAGTGGAAGACAAAATGGTGCCAGTGATGTTTAACCGCATCCACAATCTAAAGAAAGCACCACGTAATGATGAAGAACTTCGTCAAATCTTCCTTGATGAAGGTGTAGATGCGAAAAAATTCGATTCTGCATTCAAAGGCTTCGCGGTTGATTCAATGGTTCGCCGTATGGACAAGCAATTTGAAAACAGCGGTCTAACCGGCGTTCCTGCGGTTATCGTTAACAACAAATACCTAGTTCAAGCACAAAGCATCAAAACGATGGATGAGTACTTCTCTCTGGTGAACTACTTGCTGACACTAAAATAAGCACATCGATATCAATCAAAAGGGGAGCACGTCGCTCCCCTTTTGTTTACTTGTAAATCTCTTGTAGTAACCGATCTTTTTCTTGCCACACATCACTCAGCCATTGCTGAAATTGCCGCTTATAGGGCTTATCGTTGAAGTAATCACCGAGCACTCGTTCATCAACGGGTAACACATTTACACGCACAACCACCTTGCTCATGCGGCCCATCAATAAATCCTTGAACGGTTTATGCGTATTTTCTGGGTACGCCAACGTAACGTCGATAATGCTCTCGAACTGTTCCCCCATCGCCGCTAACGTGTACGCAATCCCGCCCGATTTTGGTTGCAGCAAATATTGATAGTTTGCTTTACTCTTACGCTGCTTTTCTTCGGTAAATCGGGTTCCTTCGACATAGTTAACCACTGTGGTTGGAGTGTGTTTGAATTTAGCGCACGAGCGACGTGTCGTCTCTAAATCTTGACCTCGCTTATGAGGATTGCGGATCAGATACTCTCGCGAATAGCGACGCATAAATGGCATATCGAGCGCCCAACACGCCATCCCGATGAAAGGCACATACAGCAGTTGTTGCTTGAGGAAAAACTTCGGCATGGGAATACGGTCTTTAAACACGCAGCAAAGCACAACAATATCTGTCCAACTGAGATGATTACTGATCAGCAGATACCACCCGTCTTTTTTAAGCGCTTCACCGCCCTGAACATCCCACTCAACACGGTTAGATACCGCCAGAATGCACGCATTAACGGTAGCCCATAACCACATCACCTTATTGGCACAAACGGTCGCTAGTGCTTTTAGCTTTACGCCAGGAAGCAATATTTTAAATACAGCGATAACACAAATTGCGAGTGAACAAACCGCAGAATTGAGAATCACAAAAGAAGCGTTAAAAAAAAATAACAAATATGCCAACATGATAGTCAAACAACAGTGATAATGTGTGAAGAATAAAACAGCGTGTAATTATACTGCGCCTTTGCCACATTGGAACATGCGTGGAAATGGTCAGATTTGTTACCGCAACCAATATGTGCACCACTCATTCGACAACAAGGAGATAACGAATGAAACCAAGGCTACTTCTCTTGCCTTTGGCCTTTGTCGTCAGTTCTGCTCAGGCTCAACTCGCTGAAACCGCAGGTTTTGGCGGTGAAATTTCGCTGAATGCCGGATTCATATCATCAGAATCCAATTTCAATACAGAAAATAGTAACACCATCGATTCTCTCGATAAGCGTGCCGATAGTGACAGTTCCGTTATCGCTGCACCGCTAGGGAGTGTGACATACACCTTTGGTAGCCGACTCAACCACCAAGTTTACGCCGGTACCACACGCTCAGATGTCGCGGTAGGTACACTCGCTTTTCAGTTGGGCTATCAACACGAGCTACAATCTGGCACCGTGCTCGATGTTTCCTATCTGCCGACGGTACTCAAAGGCGAAACTTGGCGCAACCCTTATCAAGTAGGAACCGCACGTAAAGAGACGGATGTTGACGGCAATGCGTATCGCTTTCAGATCAAAGGGTTAATTGATAAGAACTTCAACCTTGATCTTGCTTATGCTGATAAAGACATCGAGCAGGAGGAAGTGACAGACCGCTCACTTGCTCGCGATGCTAACCTTTACTATGTCAAAGGCGACTATCGCATTCCACTCAACCAAACGTCTATGTTGCAACCCGCTTTCACCTACATCAATCAAGATGCCGACGGTAAGGCGGAATCATTTGATTCGTACGGGTTTGACATCAGCTGGTTTAAATTTATCAATCGCCATCGATTGGCTCTCACCGCGGGTTATGCATGGAAAGACTATCAAGGAGCTAGCCAAACTTTTGCTAAAACACGAAATGACGACACCATCAGCCTATTTGCGGCCTACGAATATCAAAACGTATTTGACTGGCAAGACTGGTCGTTCATTTCTTTAGCCGGCTATAGCCAAACTGACTCGAATATCACGTTTTATGAGGAGAAAGAGTACCTATTGTCGCTTGGTCTCAACTACACCTTCTAACGTCCTTCATCGCAACAAGGCGCTCACAACACTTGTTGCGATGACATTTTGCATGTCTCTATACCGCTTGCGCCGTAAGCTGTTTCAGTAAACGGTCCATCGCTCGATACCCAAGTGCCTCGGCCAAGTGCGTTCGTTCAATTTGCTCCGCCCCATCCAGATCGGCGATTGTTCGCGCCACTTTGATAATACGATGATATGCACGAATAGAGAGTCCTAAACGATGCAAAGCGGTTTCAAGAAACTCAGCATCAATCTTATGCAAGGGACAAAACGCCTCAATTTCTCGACTACCTAGCAGTGCATTGACCTTACCACTGCGGTTTAGCATATTGTTACGCGCATGGCTCACACGCGCTTTTACGATAGCAGTCGGCTCACCGCGATCACCACCTTCTGCTAATGTCCCTTTGGGCAAAGCTGGGATTTCTAAAGACATATCAAAGCGATCTAACAGTGGTCCAGATAATCGACCAAGGTAGCGCAAAATAGCTTGTGGATTGGTGCGCGCTTGATTGCCTTCGTAATATCCTGTCGGGCTTGGGTTCAATGCTCCAACTAATTGGAAGCGAGCCGGAAAGCGTGTTTTACCTTGCGCTCGAGAGATAATGATCTCGCCAGATTCGAGCGGTTCGCGTAACGAGTCTAGAACTTTACGATCAAATTCGGGCATTTCATCGAGAAACAATAACCCGTTGTGGGCTAAAGAGATCTCCCCTGGTCTGGGTACCGAACCACCGCCGACTAATGCCGCCATTGAACTTGAATGATGCGGAGAACGAAACGGACGCGACTTCCAGTTATGCTCATTAATTTCACTCTGAGTCAACGATGCCACCGAAGCGGTTTCCATTGCTTCTTCGTCACTCATTTCCGGTAATAAGTCACACAAACGCGAAGCCAACATCGTTTTTCCAGTACCTGGCGGGCCAAGGAAAAGTAAGTTGTGGTTTCCAGCGGCAGCAATCTCCAGTGCTCGCTTACCTTGTTGTTGGCCAATAATATCTTGTAAGTCTCGACCATGTTTTTCGATCGTTTTTCGCTTAGGCGTTTGAAAAAGATTCAGTCGATGTTGACCACAAAGCTCGGCACATACTTCCAGTAATGATTGGGCCGATTTATGTTGTTCCTTCCCCACTAGCGCCGCCTGATCGCCATTCACATGTGGGACGACCAAATGACGTTGAATCTTACTGGCTTCCAGCGCAGCAGGCAGCACACCTTTTACAGGTCTTAGACCACCAGATAGCGCCAACTCACCAACAAATTCGTAGTTTTTGAGCTTATCTGTCGCGATTTGATCCGAAGCGGCCAAAATTCCCAATGCAATAGGAAGATCAAAACGTCCTCCCTCCTTGGGTAGATCTGCCGGAGCCAAGTTCACGGTGATCCGCTTAGCAGGAAATTGAAAGTTAGAATTAATGATCGCACTGCGTACGCGATCTTTGGACTCTTTTACCGTTGTCTCTGGCAAGCCTACTAAGGTAAACCCTGGCATGCCGTTGCTGATATGAACTTCTACACTAACCGATGGCGCTTGCACCCCGACGCTTGCTCGACTATGAATGATTGCCAGCCCCATACGTTCCTCAATTTTTTGAACACTCTGTAAACAAATGTTTTATCTAGTTGGTTATGTTATATACCGCGTCCCAATTGAGAGTTAATGTGAAAAAAGAATGACTTTTTGCTTGTCATGCAGCGGAATTGTGTGATACCACTAATGACGCAAACAATTTCGTAGAACATTACACAACATTTTTTAACGAAAAAAGAACGACAGACAGATGAACCTTTTCGCTCATATCAACGCACTGCTAGCCCTGATTATCGTGGTCATTATTGGCACCGCGCGGGGTATTGTGGGCGAAAGGTAACCACAAATTACAAAAAACCCCCGCACTGAAAAGTCCGGGGGTTTTTTTACAACTACAAGTTGTCATCTGTCTAACCCTCGGACAGTTTAACGGGAAGAATGGGAGTGCACATGAAGTGCAATAAATATGGCAATCGCTACGAGCCACAACGTAGCAAAGGAGGTTTACGATGACTGGTGCACAACTTGTCGTAGCCGCTTTAAGACAGCAAGGCATCGAAACCGTTTTTGGCTACCCCGGCGGGGCCATCATGCCAATCTATGATGCTTTGTATGACGGTGGGGTGGAACACATCCTATGCCGTCACGAGCAAGGGGCCGCTATGGCAGCTATCGGGATGGCTCGTTCCACTCAAGACGTTGCTGTGTGCATGGCAACTTCCGGCCCAGGAGCCACTAACCTTGTTACCGGCCTTGCCGACGCTTTCCTTGACTCCGTACCTCTAGTTGCCATCACAGGCCAGGTTGCTAGCTCTCATATCGGTACCGATGCATTCCAAGAAATGGATGTGATCGGAATGTCCCTAGCCTGTACTAAGCACAGCTATCTCGTGACTGAAATTGAAGATCTAGCTCCGACACTTGCCGAAGCCTTTGAGGTCGCAAAAACCGGTCGTCCGGGTCCTGTCATTGTCGATATCGCCAAAGACGTTCAACTCGCTCAAGCACCTACAGACCTTCTTCCTCCATACATAGCACCAGCAATCGAAGATGTCAGCGCTGAAGATATCAAACGTGCGCAAGATGTGCTGGCAGCATCTACTCGCCCAGTGTTGTATGTTGGTGGTGGCGTGCAACTTGCGAAAGCAACCGATGCAGTACGCGAATTTCTTCGCTTAAACCCAATGCCTGCAGTTAGCACATTAAAAGGCCTCGGTACCATTGAACGCCATGATCCTCACTATCTTGGTATGTTGGGTATGCACGGCACCAAAGCCGCTAACCTAGTGGTTCAAGAAGCCGATCTATTGATCGTGGTTGGCGCGCGCTTTGATGACCGTGTGACGGGTAAGCTCGACACGTTTGCACCAAATGCGAAAGTGATTCATATCGACATTGATGCTGCGGAGATTCATAAACTGCGCCACGCCAACGCACCATTACGTGGCGACATCAACACCATTCTTCCTCAGCTAGAGCTGACTCAAGATATCTCACCGTGGGTTCATCACAGTGAAAGTCTGCGCAGCGGCTTTAAGTGGCGTTACGACCACCCGGGCGAGTTAATCTACGCACCGCTATTGCTTAAACAGCTGTCTGACATGATGCCAGATAGCTCAATTGTCTCGACCGACGTCGGTCAGCACCAGATGTGGGCAGCGCAACATATCCAGCCACGCGAACCACAAAATTTCATCACTTCTGCTGGCCTTGGCACCATGGGCTTTGGCTTGCCAGCGGCGATGGGTGCTGCAGTCGCACGTCCTGATGATCAGTCTATCCTTATTACAGGTGACGGTTCATTTATGATGAACGTTCAGGAATTGGGCACGCTGAAGCGTCGTCAGATTCCAGTGAAGATTGTCCTTCTTAATAACCAACGTCTTGGCATGGTTCGCCAATGGCAGTCATTGTTCTTTGACGGTCGCCACAGTGAAACCATTCTTGATGACAACCCAGATTTCGTGATGTTAGCAAAAGCGTTCGATATCCCGGGCAAAACCATCACCAAGAAAGAAGAAGTCGAACCTGCTCTCAAAGAGATGCTAGCGAGTGAAACTTCTTACATGCTTCACGTTTTGATTGATGAAGAAGAAAACGTGTGGCCATTGGTGCCACCTGGCGCATCAAACAGTGATATGTTGGAAAATACATAGGAGACAATCGCATGGACAGATATTTACTCGACATCAAAGCCGATGACAAACCGGTACTGTTGGAGCGCGTTCTACGTGTGATTCGTCACAGAGGCTTCGTGATCAAACAAGTCGCTGCTACGCAAAACCACGAAAGCAAAGTAGCCAGCGTCGAGATCATCGTCGACAGCGATCGACCAATCTCGTTTTTGATCAATCAAATAGAGAAGTTGTGGGACGTTCGTAAGGTTGAGGTGCTAAAAATCCGCAACGATGAACTGCCAAATCACAACTTACAACAACACGTAAGTGCATAAGGAAGGCAACAAATGGCAACGAAAACTGCAGATTTCATTTGGTTTAATGGTGAGATGGTTCCATGGGCAGAGGCGAACGTTCACGTTCTGACTCACGCAATGCACTATGGTACATCCGTGTTTGAAGGCGTGCGCTGTTACAACACACCAAAAGGCCCAATTGTCTTCCGTCACCGTGAGCATGCACAACGTCTAAAAGATTCTGCCAAGATTTACCGCTTTCCGATCCCTTTCTCTGTAGAAGAAATCATGGAAGCGACCCGCGAAACACTGCGCCAAAACAAACTCGACAGCGCTTACATTCGTCCATTGGGTTTTGTCGGTAATGTTGGCTTAGGCGTATGTCCACCAGTTGGCACTGAGATGGATCTAATCATTGCAGCATTTCCTTGGGGCTCTTACTTAGGCGAAGAAGCGCTAGAAAAAGGTGTCGATGCGATGATTTCAAGCTGGAACCGCGCTGCGCCAAACACCATCCCAACTGCAGCTAAAGCAGGCGGTAACTACCTATCTTCACTATTGGTTGGTGGTGAAGCGCGTCGTCACGGTTACGACGAAGGTATTGCGCTAAGCGTAGATGGTTACCTATCGGAAGGGGCTGGTGAAAACATCTTCGTTATCAAAGATGGCGTAATCACCACACCACCAGCAACTAGCGCGATTCTACCGGGCATCACTCGTGACTCGATCATGACAATTGCACGCGATAAAGGCTACGAAGTACGTGAAGCGAACATTGCTCGTGAAGCCCTTTACCTTGCCGATGAAGTCTTCATGACAGGTACTGCGGCTGAGATTGTACCAGTGGCAACCATCGACAAGATTGAAGTGGGCACTGGTAAGCGCGGCCCTATCACTAAAGAACTACAAGCAGCCTACTTTGGCCTATTTGACGGCACCACGGAAGATAAGTGGGGCTGGTTAGACTATGTGTACCCAGAACAGAAGTAAGAAGGATTAGGAAATGCCAAAATATAGATCAGCTACCACCACACATGGTCGTAACATGGCGGGTGCACGAGCACTGTGGCGTGCAACGGGTGTGAAAGAAGAAGACTTCGGTAAACCAATCATCGCCGTTGTAAACTCGTTTACTCAATTTGTTCCGGGTCACGTACACCTGAAAGACATGGGTCAGCTTGTAGCACGCGAAATCGAAAAAGCTGGCGGTATTGCGAAAGAATTCAACACCATCGCGGTTGATGATGGTATCGCAATGGGTCACGGCGGCATGCTGTACTCACTGCCTTCACGCGAACTGATCGCAGACTCTGTGGAGTACATGGTCAACGCGCACTGTGCCGATGCCATGGTATGTATCTCTAACTGTGACAAAATCACTCCGGGAATGTTGATGGCATCTATGCGTCTCAACATCCCGGTTATCTTTGTTTCTGGTGGTCCAATGGAAGCGGGTAAAACCAAGCTTTCTGATCAGATCATCAAACTAGACCTTGTAGATGCGATGATCCAAGGCGCGGATCCAAAAGTGTCTGATGAGCAAAGCGAGCAGATCGAACGCAGCGCATGTCCAACGTGTGGATCGTGTTCAGGCATGTTCACTGCAAACTCAATGAACTGTCTAACGGAAGCACTGGGTCTTTCTCAACCAGGTAACGGTTCTATGCTGGCAACGCACGCTGACCGTGAACAACTGTTCCTTAATGCAGGTCGTCGCATCGTTGAACTGACTCGTCGTTACTACGAGCAAGATGACGAATCAGCACTGCCACGCAACATCGCTACGTTTGATGCGTTCGAAAATGCGATGGCACTGGATATTGCAATGGGTGGCTCAACCAACACCATTTTGCACCTGTTGGCTGCAGCGCAAGAAGGTGAAGTGGATTTCGATATGGAAGATATCGATCGCCTATCACGCCAAGTACCACACCTATGTAAAGTGGCACCATCTACCCAGAAATATCACATGGAAGATGTACACCGCGCTGGTGGCGTCATGGCAATTCTTGGTGAGTTAGATCGTGCAGGTCTTCTACACAATGATGCGCGCACCGTGCTTGGCCTTTCGATGAAAGAGCAGCTGGCGAAATACGACATCATCCAAACTGAAGACGAAGAAGTACTTAAGTTCTACCGCGCAGGTCCTGCGGGAATTCGTACTACTCAAGCGTTCTCACAAGATTGCCGCTGGGATCGCCTTGATGACGACCGTGCGGAAGGCTGTATTCGTACTATCGATCATGCCTTTAGCCAAGAAGGTGGCCTAGCCGTTCTATCAGGCAACATCGCATTAGATGGTTGTATCGTTAAGACTGCTGGTGTGGATGAGAGCATTCATAAATTCACTGGCCCAGCCGTAGTTTTCGAAAGCCAAGAAGACGCCGTAGAAGGCATCTTAGGCGGCAAAGTAAAAGCTGGCGACGTGGTTGTTATCCGTTACGAAGGCCCTAAAGGTGGTCCGGGCATGCAAGAAATGCTTTACCCAACCACTTATCTAAAATCGATGGGCCTTGGCAAAGAGTGTGCACTTCTGACTGACGGCCGTTTCTCTGGCGGCACATCAGGTCTTTCTATCGGCCACGCCTCTCCTGAAGCAGCAAACGGCGGTGCAATTGGCCTGGTAAAAGAAGGCGATATGATTGCAATTGATATTCCAAACCGTTCAATTTCACTCCAAGTGTCTGAACAAGAACTTGCTGAGCGCCGTGCAAAACAAGACGAACTAGGCTGGAAACCAGTTGACCGCCAACGTGAAGTTTCATTTGCACTCAAAGCGTACGCGAGTATGGCAACCAGTGCTGACAAGGGTGCAGTACGAGACAAGTCGAAGCTAGAGGGCTAGCAATGATGGAAGCTCAACCCGAAAAACAAGTGAACCAAACTGGCGCAGATTATCTGCGCCAAATCCTTCGCGCACCTGTTTATGAAGTAGCAACAGTGACGCCACTGCAAGAAATGCCTCGTTTATCTGCACGTATCGGGAATAACGTGCAGATCAAGCGTGAAGATCGCCAACCCGTACACTCGTTCAAATTGCGCGGTGCATACAACATGGTGGCGAGTTTATCTGAAGCACAAAAAGCCGCTGGTGTCATTGCAGCATCGGCAGGTAACCACGCTCAAGGCATGGCGCTCTCTGGTACTAAGCTAGGCATCAAAACCACCATCGTGATGCCTAAAACCACACCAGACATCAAAGTCGATGCGGTACGTGGCTTCGGTGGCAATGTAGTGCTGCACGGCAGCAACTTCGATGAGGCAAAAGCGGAAGCGGAACGCCTTTCTGATCTGCATGGGTACACATTTGTCCCTCCTTTCGATCACCCACTGGTGATTGCAGGTCAAGGCACCATAGGCATGGAAATGCTGCAGCAAAATGGTCACCTTGATTACATTTTCGTCCCTGTCGGTGGTGGCGGTTTGGCTGCGGGTGTTGCGGTACTTGTGAAGCAGCTCATGCCAGAAATCAAAGTGATTGCAGTTGAGCCAGAAGATTCGTCATGCCTCAAAGCTGCTTTGGATGCTGGTGAGCCAGTAGTACTAGACCAAGTCAGCATGTTTGCCGATGGCGTCGCTGTAAAACGCATTGGCGAAGAGACTTTCCGTCTATGCCAAAAGTACATTGATGGCCATATTGCCGTCTCTAGCGATGAAATCTGCGCAGCAGTAAAAGACATCTTTGAAGACACCCGTGCGATTGCAGAGCCTTCTGGCGCGCTTGCTCTGGCGGGTTTGAAGAAGTTTGCTGAGCAAAACAAACTGCAAGGTAAGAATTTAGGTACTGTGCTGTCTGGTGCCAACACTAACTTCCATGGCTTACGTTATGTTTCTGAGCGTTGCGAGCTTGGTGAGAAACGTGAAGGTTTGCTTGCCGTCACCATTCCTGAGCGTCAAGGTGCCTTCTTTGAGTTCTGTAACCTCATTGGCGGCCGCGCCGTAACGGAGTTTAACTACCGCTACAACGATGACGCATTGGCAAATATCTTTGTCGGTGTGCGTTTGCAAGGCGGTCAGGAAGAGCTAGAACATATCATTCACGACTTACGTGATGGTGGCTACCCAGTGGTTGATTTGTCTGATGATGAAATGGCGAAGCTGCACGTGCGCTACATGATTGGTGGTAAGCCGTCTAAGCCGCTTAAAGAGCGCCTCTACAGCTTTGAATTCCCAGAGTATCCTGGGGCGCTACTTAAGTTCTTAAGCACACTCGGCACACACTGGAATATCAGTTTGTTCAACTACCGTAACCACGGCGCTGACTACGGACGTGTTTTATGTGGTTTCGAGTTAGATGAAAGCGATTTAGCTCAGTTTTCTGCACATTTACGTGAACTTGGCTATCAATGCAAAGACGAGACAGACAACCCATCGTATAAGTTTTTCTTGTCATAAAACGCCACATTTCAAACATATCAATGAAAACACCTCGCTAATGCGAGGTGTTTTTTTATGACTGTAACCAATCTTTATGTAGCTGATTAGGCGACCCAAGATAGTCCACCATCCACTGGATCAATTTATGATTATCATCTTTGCGCCATACTAAGCAGCAGTGACTGAGCGGTTTATCATCCGGCATGACCTTCTCCACCAGCACACCATCATTGATTAAGGGTGTTGCAATATGACGTGGCATGTAACCCACGCCCACCCCATTTTTTAAACATTCAATCGCACTATACCAATTGGGCAATAATAATCGGCGCTGTTGCGGATAATGGCCAGTATGGCGTTTTGGCAGCACGTTCGAAGTATCATCAAGACAGATCGCCGGAAATTGACTCACAAACTCTTCAGTAAGCACTTGTTGTCGAACGCAAGGATGAGCGGGTGACATCACAAATGCCCAATCTAATACGCCCATATCTTTGACTTCAAAATCCCCACCAACGGGAACCGCAGACGTCGCGCCAACGACAATGTCGGCTCGACCTTGTGCTATGGCTTCCCAAGAACCATTGAAGACCTCCATATTGATCTGCAATTCAGCAAATTCAAACTCGCGATAAAAATCTTCCACCAAAGGTTTGAGTTTTTCTAACTTCACCACGTTATCTAAGGTCAGCTTTAACGTGCTTTTCCATCCTTGAGCCGCTCGCCGCGTTTGTGCTTTCACCTCTTCCATTTGACGCAGCAAAGAGCGTGCCTCGGCCATAAAAAGTTCACCCGCTGGAGTTAGCTCGACTTTCCTTGGTAAACGTCGAAACAGCACCACATCTAAATCTTGCTCGACCTGCCTTACTCCATAGCTGATGGCTGAGGGGACTTTATGCAATACCTCAGCCGCAGCGGTGAAACTGCCTAAACGGGCAACCGTATCCAGCATTTCCAAAGACGCTTTAGAGAACATGATTTAACCTTTCAAAAAATTTGATTGATAACCAACAATTTTAGCGTTTTATTTTCTCAAAATCGAAAAATAGAATAATAAGGT
>NZ_WXWS01000329.1:0-25109 GCF_009904715.1 Vibrio sp. V42_P2S4T144
GTGTAACACTGGCTCATTGGCGTTGCCTACCTGCTCATAGAGAAAGAGAGTCATAAAATAAATTGTGCACAATATAGTTGCAAACGATCTTTACTTCGATATAAGATTGCAAGCAATTAAATTGCGCACAACTTAAATTAAGAGGACACTCGCATGACTACTCTATACAAAACTCAAGCTACCGCTTTGGCTGGTCGTAATGGTCAAGTAAAAACAGATGACGGTCTTCTCGATCTAGAGCTGTCATACCCGAAGGAAATGGGCGGCACAGGCGCAGCAACTAACCCAGAACAGCTTTTTGCAGCGGGCTATTCAGCGTGTTTTTCTAACGCGATTTTGCACGTAGCGCGTGAAGGTAAAGTAGACCTGAAAAGTGCACCCGTAACAGCGGAAGTGGGCATCGGTCCTAACGATAACGGCGGCTTTGCACTAACAGTGAGCCTAGCGGTAGAGCTAGACATGCCACAAGAACAAGCGCTAGAGCTAACGCGCATTGCACATCAAGTTTGCCCATACTCAAACGCAGTTCGTGGCAACATTGATGTGGCAGTAACGGTAAACGGCGAAGCAATTTAAGCGGTTCTTATCACTGCACAAAGACAAGAAAGCCTGCAAGTACGCAGGCTTTTTTTGATTGGTATGAGTCGAGAATACTTAACGCGACTCTAGCGGGTAAGAGCGGTAGCTCCACATGCCGTATGTACGCAGTGCATCGCGGTAGATACCAAGCAGTTCGCTATCGCTGGCTTTGGCTAAGTCTTTCAGTGGCTTGTCTGGGTAGCTTACGGTGTCGAAAGTGATGCCTTGTGGGCCAGTTTGCCAACTTGCGATTTCAAACAATGTTTGACCACGGCGCACGTGACTCGCTGAGCTGATGATGGTCGCGTGTTTAATGTTATGACGCGCCAATGCGTAGCTGCTAAATAGAGCGTTACCTACCGTGCTGGTGGCGTAGTTTTCTTCAATGATGCGATCTTTGCTGATGCCTTTTTCAATCAGCCAATCCGCCATTAACTTGCCTTCGGTTTTGTGGTTCTTCGGTACACCACCCGTCAATACGATCAACGCGTCTGGATTTGCTTTCGCCATTGCTAGCGTGGTTTCCAGACGCTCAACCAAGATTTGATGCATTGAACCATCTGGGTTCAGCGCGTATCCCAACGTGACTATAGCGCCTTTGTCATCCAGTTTGCCTTTATCGGCTTTCTCTTTTAGTGGCGTTGCAAGTACGCGGTCTACGGTGTCGAAGATGCGTTGGATATCTGCCGCTTTACCTGCATTGAGCTTCATGAGCGTCGCCATGTGTTTCGCTGATTCTGCTTGGTTGCCCTCAAAGCGTTGCCATACCGCTAAGTAAGCGTGCAAATCCACATCGTCTGGTGCGACAGAAAGAGCTTGTTCAAATAGTTCAATCGCGCGGTCTGCATTCTTGTTGTAGATCTGTGCGTTTGCCGCAGAAATCAGTAGATCAGTGCGGTACGGCTCAAGTTTGTAGGCTTCTAGTAAGCGGTCGGTAACAATCTCCATGTTGCTCGGCATTTTGGCGGTAAAACCCGCATGCGAGATACGCGCAGGGGATTTGAATGCTTGTACCGCGTCATTCAGCAGTTGGTCGACAACCTGACGTTTGGTGACGATCTGTGAGTAGTCGGCGGAAGATTGGATAGCAGCATCGTTAGCCGCGATAGAGTATGGGGCAGCAGTCAGCGCAATTACGCTACCAAGAGCAATGGCAAGTAAGTTCTTCTTCATGGAATGTCCTAGAGGTGCTGTAGTACCTAGTTTTTATTGTGCCTAGCGTTGTAGGTCTAACGGGGTCGATAGAATTTTTTCAGTCTAGGTTCGCTTCATGAATAATCTGTGAAATGAATCCCAACTCAGCCGAGCAAATGAACGCGCGTGGTCAAAACGCGAAGTAGGATCACGAAAACACTGAGGTATTCATTCGTGTTCTAAGTAATTGGATTAAAAGATAAACAGCGTTTGGAAGAACGGATTTAAGCAACCAGAGTAAGAAATGAAAAAGCCTGCAACGATGCAGGCTTTTGGTTTATTTGATGGCAGTGCAGAAGCTAACGTCTGCATGGTGCGTTTGTGGGTCAAAGCTGTGGTAAAGCTCAAAGCAAGGACGGTCGTCGTTCTCAATACCGGATTCAATTACCTTGCTCATGACATCATCCCATGCTTTTGAGTATTGGCTCGGGTCAGTAATGTGCTGGCGCATCACCGCATATTGACCACCGGGGAAGTCTTGCAGCTCAATGCCTTTTGGAACTTCCGTATCTTCTGGCACCATCAAGCAGATATCAGTGCGACACTTCTCGTCTGGCGTGATTTCAGGATTATCATGGTAGATGAAGATGCAGGTATTGCCTGCCAAACCTTTCATTCCTGCCCATTGATACAAGCGACCTGATGGCTCTTCATAGCCTTGGCCGTAAGGGCCGTTTACGCGAATGTAAGCCAGTTTTGCTTTTTCAAAGTTTTGCGTTTCCATTGTCATGCTCCATTTGGTGAGTTCAGAGCCAGTATATGAATCGCTTGGTGTTACTTCGTTTCCATTCTTGCGCAACGTGTGTCCAATCTTGCTGTTTCGTGCTAATTCAGAAAATTGCTGGTAGTTTTCGCAGTCACGAAAGGCCGTAGGTGTAACGCCATAATGTTGTTTGAAGGTTTTGGCTAAGCTCTGTGAGCTAGAAAATCCGTACTCTAGGGCTATGTTCAATACTGGTTGCTTGGATTTGAATAAGTCATCCGCAGCGGCTTCTAGACGTAAACGTCGAATGAAATCAGCCAATGTCTCGCCTTGCACGGCTTTGAAGGTACGATGAAAGTGATAAGGGGAAAGGTTCGCCAGCGCAGCCACTTCTGGCAGGTTGAGTGGTTCATTAAAGTGTTGTTCTAAATAACGAATCACAGGAACCAGTCGTTGGTGGTAGTCGACGCGCATCGGGGGATTTCCTTGTTCTGTTCAGCTTGTATTCTCTGCTCAAAGCCTACCGCAATCCAACAAGCTTGCAAGGGAGCAGGGTGAGAAATGCGTGGCGAGATGAGCGTCAATCAGTCACACTCAACGAGCAGATGTTTAAGCAAAAACGTTGCGCTTATTATCTTTACTAACCGCTAGGACAATCATGATAGCTTGGAAACAGTCTCTGCCAGAGTACGAATGGCTCATTCATCAAGTGTGGTACTTGGAAGTGCCAGAGGGTGAAGTCATTGACCCCAAGCCGCACCTTATTCCAAACCCGCGTGCTCATTTACTCTTTACGCCACCAGTGCAAGGCTACCGCTACGACACGGGAGACACAAAGCTTGCTGGCAAAGGCTGCCATTTATTAACGGCTAACGAGCATTTGCTGTTGTTGGAAGATACGGCTCCCATCAAGCGTATTGGTATCACCTTTCGCCCAGAGGGTTTGTATGCCATTGAGTCACTTTTTAGTGATGTATCCCAAATTAGCGCAATTAACCAATGCGAATGGTTTGATTGGCTCAGCGCGGCGTTTGATGAGCGCTTTCAACAGGGCCTATGGCTGCTAGAGTTGCAAGATTCACCGCAATGTTTGCTGAACTACATCAAACGACATCTAGATGCGTTAGATATCGAACCTTGTTGCACCAAACCGTTTTTGGCATCGCAAAAAGCGGCATCCGTGATGGACGCTCAAGCGCTACGCTCACCTGAGCTAGCGATGGATATTGATGAGATAGCCAAACAATGCGCCTGTTCTCGAAGAACGCTTGAGCGCAGTTTCAAGCAAGTAGTGGGGCTGAGCGTTAAGCAGTATCAACAAATGGCACGTCTGGAGCAGATGATTTTGACCCTCTACAAACAAGAAGCAATTGATTGGGCGAGTTTCTCACAACAATTTGGTTTCAGTGACCAATCGCATTTGATTCGTACCCTCAAACAGCAGCTAAGAAAAACGCCAAGCAAATACTTGAAAAAGCGCGACTTAACCATCGATATCTATGGCGATTTTGAGTCGTAATACATTGCTAATCAGCCCGAAAGTTGTCGCAAAAATCCAATTTTTCTCTTATCCGCTGGGCTACTATTTTCAGCAGATAACGAGGTAACACATGTCATATCAAAAACTAAAACAAGGCGAAGCCATCCCATTTAACGAATCGTTGACTATCCAACTGATTCAAGGCTCTGATCTACAAGATATTATCGAGATGTTGAACGACGATAAGGTCAATCAGTATCTGTTCTTCGCACCTGCTGACAACAGCCTGTATGAGGGTTTCTTTGGCCCTATTATTGAAAATACGGCACAAGCGATCAAAGAGGGTGTTTGGCCAGATAGCCCAACGTTCGTGATTCGTGACCAACAAGGTCAGTACATGGGAATGTGTGCGGTGACCGCAGTGATGTTCTTAGCTGGCAACTACGAAGTGGGTTATCAGTTACCTACTTGCGCATGGGGCAAAGGCGTTGCGACTCGCGCTTGTCAAATGATGACCGAGATTGGATTTACTGAGCTAAACGCCCATAAAGTCAGTGCGGATTGCTACGCTTCTAATGCTGGTTCTTACAAAACGTTAGAGAAAAATGGTTTTACTCAAGAAGGCCGTCAGAAAGACTACTACAAACGAGAGCAAGGCTTTGACGACAAGCTGTACTACGGCATGACAGCAGAGCAATTCGCGTCTTTAAATCGCTAATAATTAGCCGACAAAAAAGTAGCTAACAACAAAGTAGCCAACAAAAAAGGCCGTTAACCCACATGCTCGGGTTAACGGCCTTTTCTATATTCAGCGCTAAATGGCTAACACTTAGTTGCCTTGGTTTTGGCTTTGAAGCTTCTCTTTTGCTTCTTCAACCTTTGAGAAATCCAATCCCAACTCGTCTACGGCTTCTTTGATTAGCGCAGGGTTTTGCATCACTTGCGCCATCAGCATTTGTAGCTTGTCTTGTGGCAAACCTAGTTGGCTGATGGTTGCCATTGCTGCGAGCGGGTTTTGCGTCAGAGTCTGGAAGATTTCGTTGATCTGTTCATCGCTGATGTTGTTCTCTTTCAGCAAGGCGATAATTGGGTTCATCATATTTCCTTTCAATCAGTGTATGACTTGGTTGCCAGTATTTGTTCTAGCAGAATAATTGGGGCTCCCGCGCAATATTTCAATACCCTGTTAGCTCCATGTAACCAGTCCCGGAATGAGAGCCATCAATACGCACTGGACCTTCCCAATAAGGCACAGAAAGTGGCATTTTCGCATTCGGGTTGAGTGCAGAAACCATAAGTTCGATTTGCTGGTTAGGAATCGACACTTGCCACTCGGTTGGATACTTTCGCCCTTGGATTTCGGTTTGCTTGGTTGCCTCTAACTGAATGTCTTTTTGTGGGATAGCAAGGCCGGAACCATCTTGCTGCATCAGCCTTGCGCTGGAGTAGCTGGCTGCTCCAGTTTTGGAATCACGCAATTGGAACACCACCAAGCTGGTTTCGCCACTCAATCTTAAGGCAAACCAGTCCCAGCCTTGTTGTGAGTCGAGTAAGAATTGCGAGCTCCACTCTCGGTCTATCCAACCTTTGCCGGATACTTGATGGTTTTTGCCGTCGATAGTGACCTCACCGGAGACTTCAATAAACGGTTGGCTGTAGTAATACGAAGCCACCTGACCATCGGCACTTTTGGTGCTGTAACCTTGCTCGCCTTGCTTTTGATAAGGTGCGCTGCTGGTCAGTTTTAGTGAGTAGCCAAACTGCTCTGAATTGGCATTTAGCGTGGCAGGGAAGAGGTCGTTGGTTGAAGAGGTCCACTGCCAATCATCGAGGTAAACACGAAATGGAGAGCTATCGACGCCGGCTAAGGACGCTTGAGCGCGTGACCATTTTTCATCTGCATAGTGTTTGTCGGTTGTCGTGACTGCGCTGTGCGCCATGTAGATTTGCTGAGTTTGCCACTCGGTTTTCTTCACGTCATCTTCGTCCGTTGGCGGCGCAGCAGCAAAGCGAAACTGTGTCCACTGGACGCCAAGTGGAGTGCCATCTTCATCAATTAAGTTAGCGGTTAAGTACCACCATTCATGACGAAAGTTTGGGTGTGCTTGATGGTCTGCAGGGAAGGTGAGTTCAATCCCTTTTTCTACGGGTGTGAATAAGTTGCTCTCGCTTTGTGTATCTCCACTGCCCAGCAACGTGCCCATATTTTGCGTGCCCATATTTTTTTGTTGGGCATCTTCACAACCGAATAGGAATAAGCTGCTTATGAGTAGAGTAAGCTTGCTTGCCAATCGAACCATCACAACACCTCGCTTTGCAAACTGGATACGACAGGCTTACTGACCAATCGCCACAGCGGAATCAAGGTTGCGATCACTGCCACCAAGATGGTGATTGCCGCAATGCTCAGCGCATCACTCCAATTCCACAGATAATTTAAGCTCCAACCAAAAGCGCGCAAGGTGACAATATCTGTCAGCACATATCCCACCATGGCTCCTAAAGGTAGGGCAATAACCAGCGTAAAACTGACTAAAGCGACGATCTGTCCGACCACCATGGTCATTAATTTACGACGGCTGACGCCAAGTGCATACAGCCTTGCAATAGCGGCTTTACGCGCGTCGAGTAACATGAAACAAGCACTGAACAAGCCAATCACCGCGACCATTAAAGTCACACCGTTGAGTGCGCGGGTAATGGCGAAGGTCTGCGAGAAAATATCCAACGCGATGGATTTGATTTGCGCCTGATCGTAGAGCTGATTTGGGTGCAGATTCAATTGCTCGCGCAGTTGCTCGTAGACGATTTGTGGGTCACCCGAGACTTTAATACCAAGGCTTGTTGGCAGGTCGGTAAAGCCACTCTCTTGCCATAATTTGGGTGCTAATAAGACTTCACCGTTGGGTGAGCCGTAATCGTGGAATACCGCACCCACAAGCAGGTTCTTATCTGGAACAGCATCAAGCGTGAGCTCGCTACCCAGTGATAAACCCAGTTTGACCGCAGTAGGTTCACTGATCGCGACTAACTTACCTTGATAAAAGCGTGACCAGAAGTTTTCCAAGTGCGATTTGAATACCATGGTTTGTTCTAAGGTGTCTTTGTCTTTGGTGCCAAGCAAAATCGGTAAGCCTTGCAGGTTATCGTCGACGTAGTATTGCTTGTAGACGGTCTCAACCTTATCGAACTGCCCTAATGCGCGCTCTACATCAGCGATTTCTCCTTGCGCAGGGCTGACGTAAATATCGGCGTGCAGCCTTTGTTCTAACCACTGTTTAAGGGTGGATTCAAAGCTACCCACTAAGGTGTTCATCCCCATATTGGCAGTAACGGCGAGTAGCAGTGCCATCATGGCGAGAGAAAGCGGAGAAATCAGCTCACGCAGCTCAGCAAACAGATACTGCATCAAACCGGAAGTGGTGCGCTTTTCACACCAATTGGCTAAGACGCTGAGTGTTTTGGGTAGATATAAAGGAATCGACACCACAAGCACGCCGAGCCACGCCATGGTGAAGCGGTGATGCTCACTCAACCATAACCCTGCGAGTGCGAGAGCCGTCAACGAAGCACCTATCACGAACAATTGGTTTTCGTTAGAGGCTTCCGGCGCTTGATAAAATCCGCCATGAGAGGAAAGCGGCTGGCGCACTCGCTGTTTAAAGTGCTGCCAACATGCCAACAGGGTGGCGACTAACGTGAGTAGCAATGCTTGTGCCCACCATTGCCACTGCCAAGTGCCGGGCAGCAGTGTCGCGCCATAAAGTTGTTCTAGAGTCAGTGCCACGGTCGGATGTAACCAGTGGCTAAGCTGCGTGCCCAATACAAAACCGAGGGAAGCGCCGATGGTAACGAGAATAGTGAGTTCAACTAACAGCGCAGAGAACACAATGCTCGGCGCAACACCCGCTTGTTGAATTTGCACTAACAGCCGATTGCGTTTAAGCAAGCTGTACTTTACGCCGTTGTAAGCGATGAACAGCCCGACTAAAAACGCGAGTAAGCTCATTGCCGTGAGGTTGAGGTGAAAGCTGTCGGTCAGCGAACCAAGGTCGGTACTTTGATTATTGGCAATCCATTGTCCTTGCTCACCAATAAGGTTCTGCCAATTTGCTTGCGTGTCTTTATTCCCTTTATCACCCGAATGGAAAACCGCAATGTAACTGAGCTGTCCTTGTTTATTGAGCAGTTGCTGGGCAAAGCCAATGTCCATCAACATTCGGCTACCTAACTGCCATTCGTCAGGTAGCACCACCACTTGGGTTGGAATGTCGTCCAGAGTTAGGGTTTCTACCTCTCCTAAGTTTTGATGTTGAGATTGGCTCATCATCACGATTGGCTTGCCGGCTAAAAGCTCAGGCAAAGGTAAAGCACTATCGAACAAAGAGACGTTCTGTTCACTATCTGATGAATAGCGAGAACGTGAAGAGATAGCGGCAATCAACTCGCTACCTTGTACTGACCAACGACGACCTTGTTCGTCTCTCACTCGCCCTTCGATTACAGGTAGTGCTGCACTGAGCCCGTTTTGTCTAAGGGTGAAATAAAGAGACTCGGGCAGATAGTTTTGCCCTGCTGGTGGAATAATTAAGTTCTGAGCTCGTGCGCTAAGCTGCTCGGTAGATTCCGCATAACTTCGTTTGGCATTGAGGTTGATGGCTTGCACCGCAACAAATAAGGTCACAGCCAACACGATACCGATCAGAATTGCGGCGGCTTGCAGTGGCGCCTGCCGATAGTGCGCTGCAAACAGATTCAGGGCGAGTCGAGTATGAGTGAATCTGGTGTTTGATGGCTTAGTTTGCTTCATGGTGAAGCTCATGTTTGTTTACTTGATGGCTGTTCTGTAGCTGACTGTTATCCAATCGCAGCCGTGCTTTCATAAATTCAGCGCATTCATGGCTGTGGGTCACCAAGAGCACGGCGGTATTGCCTTGGGTGGTGATTTCACTGAGCAGTTTCATCACTTCTAACCCTGCTTTTTGGTCAAGGTTTCCTGTGGGTTCATCAGCAAGTAGCAGTTTAGGTTTGTGTGCCAATGCGCGCGCAATAGCGACTCGTTGTTGTTGGCCACCGGAAAGGACAGAAACATGCCTGTCGAGCAGTTGGCTGATGCCTAGAGTCTCGACCAAATAATCGCACCAGTCGTTCCATTTTTGTTGATTCAAATGCAGAGGGAAGGCGATGTTTTGCTGCACGTTGAGCGGCGTTAATAGATTGAATTGCTGGAAGATAACACCGAGTTTTTGATGTCGAAATCGGCTCCATTGTGGGTCTTTCCAAGCCGCCGTGTTATCGCCATCTAACCACAACTCACCATCGGAAAGCGGCTCAAAGCCAGCGATGACATTGAGCAAAGTACTTTTGCCGCTGCCACTTGCGCCCGTCAGCGCAACACTCGCTCCTGTGTTCAACGTGAAGTCGACGCCTTCCAACACGCGATGTGTCTCTTTGCCATCGACAAAGCTTTTGCTGGCGTGTTTGAGTGTGACAAGTGGGCTTTCCATTTCCTCTCCCTGTATTCAAAAGGTGTCGTTTCTTTTGGCAATGCTTATTGCTGTTCGTTCTTTAGAAACTTTAGACAACAATCAGATAAAAACAGCGATTTACATCGATTTCTTAATAACTTGTACTGAAAAGAAGAGGGAAGAGATTAAATGAGGAGGGATATGACAGGCATTAAAAAAGCCCGAGTCAAACTCGAGCTTTCAAATACATTCAGCGTGGTCAGCTTACACGTAGTACGCTTCAACTTCGCCTTTAAGTTTGATTAGCATTGGGTTACCGAAACGGTCTTTTGCTTTAGGAGAAGCAATTTTTACCCAACCTTCGCTGATGCAGTATTCTTCTACGTCAGTACGCTCTTGGCCGTTGATACGAATACCGATTTGGTGCTCGAAGCATTCTTTGATGAAGAATGGGCTACGTGGGTTACCCGCTAGGCGATCTGGTAGAGCTGGTTTAGCTGTATCTGTCATTTTGTGTGACCTAAATTCCGTAAAAAGTGCGCTATTGTAGTCAGTGCACTGTGTGTGTTCAAGATATGTTGAGAGTGGATGCGTTGTTTAACTTTCAAGTACCGCCTACAACCCCTTCAAATACTGCGCGTTGGCTGTTGGTTGAATCATGTCATTCAGCGTTTGGACGGCTTGTTCACTGTGATCTTCAAGTAGAGCTAAGAACGCGTCAATCAACTCAGGTTTGCTTGCTGAGACTTTCGTTTCTGTCTGGATATCACGCAGATCGATCAACACATCGGTAAACAATTGCGGCAGATCGTGCAGCACTTGCAGGTTTAAGACGTTGTGCTCGCTGTAGATTGAATTGTGGCTGCCTTTTTGTTTTTGTACCACGTAAGGATTGTCTTTTAAGTTGATGATAGACGTGCGTTTATCACAGCGTTTCAAACAACCTTTGTTGACCTTCACCTTACGGCATCCTTCGGTTTGTTGGAACAAACATTGGCGGCTCGTGAGTAGAGTGTTCGGGTGATAAATGCTGTAGAAGCTGCGCATGTTTTTCGGACGCTTTATGTGACGCACCTGCTTCATATTCAGCTCGTTAGAAACAAACGCGCCACTTGCCGCGAACTCGTCTTGAAGGCATTTAAACGCGTATGAGTTCACCGTGTTCAGTTGTGGGCCTGCCACCCAGCCTAAGCCGAGCTCTTTTGCGATCATGCCGACACCTGAGTTGTTGGTGATCAACAACTCAGGTTGGATGGTTTCCAAAAATACGCGCGCGGCGTGGTAGTCTTCGCCAATCAAAATGGCTGGGAACCAAGGTTTGAGCATTGGGTTGGCTTGGAACAATTCAATCATCGCGCTCAGTTCACCAGACAATCCCATTGGCAATTGATAGTAAACATCAACGTCGTGGTATTCGCACAGCATGGCTTCTTGTGCTGACGAGATCAGAACCGATAATTTTGGCGCACCTTGGCGAGGTTCTGGTTGAGGTAACGTTGGCAGAGTTGGCACATCAATCGACCCTTTCAAGCTGCTGCCGGATACTTGTGTTGAAGTGACATCGAACGACTTAGTTTGCTCTGCCACTTTCTCAATGATCGCGGTTTTGTCATCGTAGAGTTTCTTTTTCACCGCTTGTACATCATCAGCAGACTGGCATTGGTAAACCTTCGAAAAATGCTTTACAGCATGGTCGCGCGGGTTGTCGATGTACATCGCCTTGCCGAAATCACCTTGCAAAAATGCGTTGGAGAAATCACGGTTGAACACCGTGTATAACTCTGTGGTGTCTTCAGAGAGTTCCAAACCCTCGCACAAGCGATCGATTTGCTGGCGCCAATTGTCGACCACGGTATAGACGTAGTGCGATTTCTTGATTCGCCCTTCCACTTTTAATGAATACACGCCAGCATCGGCAAGCGCTTCCAAGTCCCCAAAGGCGGAGTTGTCTTTCATATTGAGTGGGTAGTTGTTGCCTGTTTTGGTCGTTTCGTACTGTTCGCGACAAGGTTGGCTACAGCGTCCACGGTTACCTGATGCGCCATTGCGAGCGGAACTGATGTAGCAAATTCCGGAGAATCCGATGCAGTATGAGCCGTGGACAAACACTTCCATCATTACGTTGTGCTCGCGACCAAATTGCGCCAGATGTTTTATCTCACTGATGTTAAGTTCGCGAGATAAGTTTACTCGGCTTGCGGTGAGCTGGTTGAGAAAGAGGATTTGGCCTTCGTTATGCGTGTTCAGTTGCGTTGAAGCGTGCACATCCAAATCGGGAAAGTGATGTTTGAGAATGTAGGCCAGACCGAGATCTTGCACGATCACGCCATCGATTTTGGTGGTGTTCAGTTGGCTGAGTAAGCGAACAATCGCCGGAATTTCACTTTCTAAAATCAGCACATTCAACGTTAGGAAAATCTTACAGCTGTGCTGATGGGCTAACGTTAACACGCCATTTAAGTTATCTAAGGTGAGGTTGGTCGCTCGGTTACGAGCATTGAAGCGGTCGAGCCCACAGTAAATTGCATCGGCGCCAGCGGCAATGGCGGCTTTGATGGAATCTAAATCACCACCGGGTGCTAATAACTCAAATTGATCGCGTGTCACTACTTTTCTCTTTCTTACTAAAATAGGCTGCAAATGTTACGTATTTCACGCTTTTGATGCTCGGCTAGTTAATGCTTTATTAATCTGAATCAATTAATCCGTGTTACACGGTCGACTCTTGAGTGGGTAGAGTGCAATTCGCCATAGCGGAATCTGACTTCTATAGTTTTCCTACACTTGGTTTTTCTATATTTAGTTTTCTACTCAGAGAGAGGAAGGGACGACAAATGAAAAAAGTAATGATGGGGTTGGTAGTGGCGTTGGCGTCATTGAGTACGTTGGCTGGGGAGGGTGTGGTAACCGTTGCGAGCACGCATTCAGCAAAAGATACGGCGGATAAATTTGTCGCTATCGCGCAAGAAAAAGGGTTGAACGTCTTTGCGCGCATTAACCATCAAGAGAACGCCGTGAAAGTCGATATGACGTTGCGACCAACTGAAGTTATCGTGTTTGGGAACCCTAAAGTGGGCACACCACTGATGATCTGTGCGCAGGAGGTGGCGCTCGATTTACCCCAAAAAGTGTTGGTGTATGAAGATGCTGAAGGTAAAACGTGGTTAGCTTACAACGATCCGATGTATTTAAAACAGCGCCATCATATTGAAGGCTGTGACGAGGCATTGAACAAAATCAGCGGCGTGCTGGGCAATTTAACCAACGCGGCGGCGAAGTAGGGCTGGTTATTGGCTTCGCTTTTTTTACTCCGAAAACGAAAAAGCCAACCTCACAAGGAGGTTGGCAAATCTTACCTAGATTGGGGGAGGTAAGATCAGGAGGTGGCGAGTACGCTGTGCACTTTTGACTTAATTGAGTCAGACTGCGTGCCGAAAATCGCTTGTAAACTGTCGCCAATCACTAACACATCTCGCGCGCCAAGTGCTTTTAGCTTAGCAACATCAACGTTAGCGATGTCTTTCACCGAGACACGCAGACGAGTGATACACGCATCGACTGACTTAATATTGGCTTTGCCGCCCAATGCAGCTACTACATCCACCGCAATTTCATCAGGCTCTCCGGTAATCTTCACTTCTGCAATGTCGGTTTCACGACCCGGCGTTTTCAGATCCAACTTCACAATTAGGAAGCGGAACAAGCCGTAGTAGAGCGTCGCCCAGATTGGACCGATGATGATGAACATCCACGCGTTGCTCGACATTGGGTAGTAAAGGAAGAACTGGATCGCGCCGTGCGCAAAGTCAGTACTGTGTTTGATTTCCAAAAATGCGGTGATCGCAAACGCAATACCAGTTAGGAAAATATGGATCACGTACAGCACTGGCGCGACGAATAGGAAGGTAAATTCGATTGGCTCTGTGATACCAGTTAACCAAGAGGTCAACGCCGCAGACATCATCAAACCGCCGACGATTTTCTTACGCTCAGGAGACGCGCAGTGGTAAATCGCCAATGCCGCTGCTGGTAGCGCCCACATGGAGTACATAAAGCCACCAGACAGATAACCTGCGGTTTTATCGCCCGCGAAGAAGCGAGTGAGCTCACCGGTAAACTCTTTGCCGGTTTCTGGGTCTACATAGCTGCCGACTTCAAAGAAGAACGGCGCATTCCAGATGTGGTGCAAACCAACCGGGAGTAGTGAACGTTCGCCCGCGCCGTAAACCGCCCACGCGAGTACAGGGTTTTGGTACGCTGCCCAATGAGAGAATGCATCAAGACGTTGTCCGACAGGTGGCCATGCAAACGCGAGAATCGCACCAACGACGATCGCCGATAGACCGGTGACAATGGGCACAAATCGCTTACCCGCGAAGAAGCCCAAATATTCCGGCAGTTTGATGTTGTAGAAGCGGTTGTACATGATTGCCGCCACCGCACCGATAAAGATGCCGCCAAACACCCCGGTTTGCAGCGTCTCAACGCCCATGATCGTGGCGTCAGTTTCTAGGCCGCGCAGGCCAGTCACGATACCGAGCGATGCGTTCATAATAATTAGGCCAACTAAGCCTGCGAGCGCAGCCGCACCGTCATTGCCTTTTGATAACCCGAGCGCCACACCGACCGCAAACATCAACTGCATGTTGCCGAACACGCCTTCACCGGCGGCGAGCATCACTTTGTTGACCGCGTCTGGAATAAACGCAAAACCCGCGTTACCAATACCCAGCATCAAGCCAGCCACCGGTAACACCGCCACAGGCAGCATCAACGACCGCCCTATTTTTTGTAGTTGTCCAAATATACTTGCAAACATGGTTTCCTCCTGACGAATGCCAGTGTTGTAGGACCTGATTCCTTCAGGTCATGTTGTTTCACGTAAGGTCAGGATGATCATAGCGAGCAAGGCGGCGCCTAAGGTTACAAAAGGCAATCAGTTTGTAAGTGGCCGCTTACAAATCTCTTACACCGAGAAGTGAAAATTGTAATCGGCTCGATTGTGCATGGGCGTTTAAGAATGCATCATATTGGCCAGCGCCAAACTCAGGGGCAGGCACAGGGACGGACACAGGGAAAGTAGGATGGAAAACAAGCAGATACTGGTCGTCGATGACAACCTCGACCTTCGCGAAGCATTGTCAGATTACCTTGGTCGCGCTGGATTTGAAGTGCTTTGCGCGGAAAACGGCGGCGTGATGTGGCAACTGCTCAACGATCACCATCCTGATTTGATCATCCTCGATATTATGATGCCCGGTGAAGACGGTTTTACCCTGTGCCAGAAACTGCGCAAAAACTCCGATATCCCGATCATCATGCTGACCGCCGTCACTGAAGAAGCCGACCGAGTCGCAGGGCTAGAAATGGGCGCTGACGACTACATCACCAAATCATTCAGTCCGCGTGAACTGCTCGCGCGCATCAAAACGATTCTGAGACGCAGCCAAACGACCGCCAATAGCAAACTGACGCGTAAAGTGCGTTTTGACGACTGGTTGTTAGATACAGTAACTCGGCAACTGACCCACGTTGCTAGCCGCGAGGTCAAACAACTGAGTGGCGCGGATTTGTCGCTACTTGGTTTATTCGTCAACCACGCACAATCGATCTTGTCGCGCGATGATATTGCGCGCGAGATCTGGGGACGCGATGCCGACCCGTTTGAACGCGGCATTGACGTGCAGATCAGCCGCTTGCGTCATCACCTTGAAGATAAAGACCGCTCGCTGATCCTAACGGTGCGCAACAAAGGCTACATGCTAACCACGGACGTGCATTATGAGAATTAAACGCTGGACGGGATCACTGGTCGTTCGCACCAGTGTGTTCCTGTTGCTGGTGATCATTTTGGCGCAGGTATTATCCGGAATTATCTGGTATCAACACGCCAGCGAACGCGATAAAGAAGGCCTGACCACCACGGTCAAAAGCTTAGCACTGAGCGCTTCTTCCACCATCGCTTTCTTTCAAACCCTCCCTTCTGAATATCGCCACTTGGTGCTCAATCAACTACGCAATATGGGCGGCACGCGCTTTTTCGTCTCACTCAACAACCACCAGATTGACGTCGACCCGCTGCCAGAAAGCGAACGCAAAACGTTGGTCATCAACCAAGTTCGCGAGGTATTAGAAAGCGAGTTGAGCGGCATTCCTAATATCGAGGTGGAGTTCACCCAGCGCGACAAACTCAAAGTGTTCAACAACGAGCTACCTATCGATGAACTGCCACTATTGTGGGCGCATTATTCGCTTTCGTTTGGTGACCTCAACCCACCCATTCTGGTGATGCAGGTCGAAGTCGCGCAGAACGAATGGTTTTATCTCGCGGCGGTGCTACCCGCGCCTTACATCAACCTAGAGACTAACTATTTTGAGCTGCGCCAATGGCTGACGCTATTGCTGTCCGCGCTAATGCTGTTGCTGTGTACCTGGTTTATCGTTCGCAAAGAAATTCAACCAATTCGAGAGCTGGCAAAAGCCGCAACCCTGATGTCGAGCCGACTAGACGTGCCCGAAGTCTCTGAGCGAGGCAGTAACGAACTGAAAGCGGCGGTACGTGCGTTTAACAAGATGAATCGACGCATCGACAGCCATATTAAAGACCGTGAAATGTTGTTCAGCGCCATCTCCCACGATCTGAAAACGCCGATTGCCTGCCTAAAACTGCGAGCGGAGATGCTGGATGACGACGCCGACCGAGAACGCTTTATCCGCCTGAGTAACGACCTAGATTTGATGGTCAAAGGCGCATTGCAATGCATTAAAGAGACCGATATCCACGAGGAAATCGAGCCGATCAATTTCACCCAACTGATTCAGCACATTTCCGCCAATATCGCCGATGCGCCGGACACAATTCGCATCCACGGTGAAATCCGCACCCACTTTGCTGGTAAACCGTTAGCGATTAAGCGCTGCATTCAGAATCTGGTCGATAACGCGCTCAAATACGGCCATCAAGCGGACATTACGCTGAGTGAAAGCCCAGAGTCGATCCAGATTGAAATTGAAGATCACGGTGACGGTGTTGACGATTTATTACTTGAAAAGCTCTGCCAGCCATACTTCCGCGCTAGCAACGATAAAGAAGGCAGTGGGCTGGGGTTAACCATTTCACAGAGTATTGCAAAGGCTCATGGCGGCAACTTGTTGCTGAGCCATTCTCAGTTTGGCGGCCTCTGCGCTACACTGACTTTCCCGAGAGACTGACTATGAACAAACTGGCATTCCTGTTCCCACTGTTGCTCGCCCCTTGCGTCGCTCACGCTGAGTCGCCACAAGGGGTAGAGTTTTTACATTGGTGGACTTCTGACGGCGAGCAGCAAGCGCTGCAAACACTTAAAGCGCAACTGAAACAGCACGATATTGAGCTGCTGCAAAGCCCGGTGTTAGGCGGTGGTGGTGACAGCGCGATGACGGTACTGCAAGCTCGTGCGCTGGCGGGTAATCCACCGAGCTTCGCGCAAATCGAAGGGCCAAGTATTAAGGCGTGGGATGCCATCGGTATTTTGCACAACGTCAACGCGGTTGCCGATGAGCAGCGCTGGGACGAGGTGCTCTACCCACTGTCTATCGAAATCAATAAAACACAAAACGGCTATATCGCCCTGCCACTTACGCTGCACCGTTTGAACTGGCTGTGGGTCAACCACAAGCTGCTTAAACAACTGAATCTATCCGCGCCGAAAAACTGGCAAGAGATGTTCGCCGCCATGGAGCTTGCTAAGCAAAATGGCATTGTACCGATCGCGGTTGGTGAGCAGCCGTGGCAAGTCGCCCAACTTTTCGAGAACTTAGTGATCTCCACTGGCGGCGTTGAGTTCTACACCAATGCAATGGTTAAACTTGAGCGAGACAGCATCGACAGCGATACACTGCGCCAAGCGCTGACGCAATTTAGCCGCCTGAGTTTGTTGATCGACAACCAATTGCCCGACAGTAAGTGGGATACGGCGACCCAAGCGCTAGCCGACGGTCAAGCACTGTTTCAAATCGGCGGAGATTGGATTTTGGGTGAGCTGCTCGCCAATCAAGTCTCGGTTCCGCAAGAGGTCGGCTGTTACCCAACGCCTGACAGCGATGGTGTATTCCTCTACAACATGGACAGCTTGGTGTTTATGTCGAGCAAGTCGTTTTCTGCCGAGGCGGCTCAGCAAACCGCAAGCGCACTGGCAGACGTCGAGTTTCAAGCTAAGTTCAATAAGGTAAAAGGCTCGATTCCGGTACGCACCGATATCGACATCAGCGATTTTAATCCGTGTCAGGTCCAGTCATATCAAGACTTTCACTACGGCGTTAAACACAACCTCGCTGTGCCGAGTATGATTGATTCGATGGCGGTCAATCCGGTTGCTCAGCAAGCGATAAACTCGGAAATCTTCCGTTTTTACCGCAATCCCAAGATGGAACCCGACGAGCTGATTAAACGCGTTATTGCTATTTCGCAAAGCGGTTAATGGCAATTAATTTGTGCCGAGTGGAATAAAAAAGCCCCAATGATTGGGGCTTGAATGAAGCGAAGTATGCCGTTTAAAAATAGTAGAAGATCGGCGGTTCATGCATCAAGAAATTTTGATGGGAGATGTTCCACGCATAGGCGCCCGCTAAGGTAAACACAACATAATCACCAATATCGACGTGGGCGACGTGTTGATTGCGTGCCAGCACATCTTTGGGCGTACAAAGTTGGCCGACAAAGGTCGCTTGTGCATGCTGAATTGGATGAGAAACCTCATGGTGTTGCTCGCTTTTCAGGATGACGAATGGATGATCATGGCTCTGTGCCGCTGGCGTGCGGAAGTGGTGAGTTCCCCCGCGTGCGATGACAAAGTTTTCGCCAAGATTTTGCTTAATATCCAGTACTTCCATCACGTAATAACCGCATGCCGCCGTGATGAAACGTCCGCATTCAAAACGCAGTGTCCAGTCTTGCACTTGCTCTTTGGCGATGAGGAATTCCAACTTGTCGCAAAACTCCATCCACGGAAAGTGTTGCTCAGGGTTTTGGTAGTTAATCCCCATGCCGCCGCCCAAGTTGATCATCAGCTCACCGAGTTCAAACTCTTGTTGCCACGCTTTCACGACTTGGAAATAGCGCTGCATTAACGCTAAGTGACGTTCAACATCGAGCTGATGCGACATCAAGTGAAAATGGAAGCCTTTGAGTGACACTTGCGGGAAATCGCGCAGCAACATCAAAGCATTGCTCAGTTCGGACTCGTCCAAGCCAAACGGAGTCGGCTTGCCGCCCATTGCCAACTTGCTGAGCGTGATGTCGCCAATATCGATGTTCATACGCAAAAAGATCGAAGCAGGGCGGTTGAGGCGCTCGGTTAGCGCACCAATGCGTTGCAGCTCAGTGAGGCTTTCGACGTGAATCGCATCGACATCAAGTTCAATCGCTTGTTGCAATTCACTTGGCATTTTTCCTGGGCCACCGAAGATCAATGGTTTATCGAGTTGTTGCTGGTGGAGGTGTGCCAACTCCCCGCCAGATGCCGCTTCAAAACCATCGACATACGGCGCGAGCGTTTTGAGAATCGGGCCCGATGGATTGGCTTTAGCTGCGTAAAATAGCTCGACATTTTTCGGCAAAACGTGACGCAGTTGTTTGATGTGTTCTTCTAAGGCGCTTAGGTCATACACGTACGCGCACAAGGGTTGACTTTGCTGCTGTGCGAGCGTGTGAACTTGTTGGCAAACGCGTGTCGGTAGAGAGAGTGAATTAGACATGTTGCGATCCTTTTTCGTGTTGCTGCCAAGGCGCGGCGACTTGGGTATAGCCCGACTCCTTATCGGCTTTTTGCATCAAACGCGTGGTGAAATTATTTTTGCTTGGGAAGTGACCGCCATTTAGCAACGTTTCTAGTTCCGGTTGTTTTCCATTCACTGATTGCCAATGCACAATGGCACTTTGCACCGCATTCCACAGCGTTTGCTCTAGTGGCTCATCACCTTCTGCGATGAAGAAAATCGCTTCGCTGATGTTGTTGATAAAGGTGCAGTATCCGATGCGATTCCAGCCTTGTTCGCGACTGTAGTAAACCGATTGTCGTGCGCGTTCAGACAAGTCAGTTAATGTTTCTGCTGGCCAGAACTCCGGCAGTAATTTAGTGCCTTCCAAATCACGAATCCAAACACAACACGGCATCTCTTGCTCAAAGCCAATCAGGGTGTTTTGCAAATGCGGCTCAAACGCCACCCCGTGTTTGAAGTAGTAATTAAATACGCCCGGGATCAGGCAATGCAAATAGCGTTCAAACCAAAGTGTCGCGATGTCGGAATAGCGATTTTGCGTAGGACGCGCTTTGTTTTTAAGGCGTTGAGCAATGCAACTGTTGCCGTTATTGTCGTAAGCAAACAGAGCGCCAGCGAGGGTTGGTTTCAAGATGTCGACTTCGCTCAGCGAGAAATTTTCGCGATACAAAATCCCAAACGATTCGCGTGCTTTGGTGTTGTCGTCCCAGTTGTGCTCAGCGACACTTTCTAGATTCAACGTGGTGGCGTAAGGCTCTGTCATCACTTTAAATACGGGGTTGTGCAGCTGTTCGTTTTCTCTAATTGGTTTGAGAATCGACGTGAGTTGCACGGCGCTGTCGAGTTCGTACCACGCGTTTTTGCGCACGCAATTGGTTAATCGTACGTTGATGGAGAATTTCGCAAACCAGTCCATGTCAGGGTGGTAGAGAGTACGAACTGAAGAGGTCGGCTGCATCTTTTCACCACCTAAACCCAGTGGCGTGATCTTGCCTTGTTCAATGGCACGCTTCACGCTTGGGTTACTCAAAATGGTGTAGCTTTCCCAAGGATGACAAGGGTAGAGGGTCTTCCCATCGCTGGTGGCGTGTTGTGGCGCGAGCTGTTGTAGCATGCGTTGCGCAGGGTTAGCTTCTCCGTCGGAACTCAGCACATCAAGTAAGGACGTATCCACTTCAAACCAGTACAACGGGACTTGCGCGCCGACTTCTGGAGAAAACGCCAAGAGATCATCCATGGTGACGCCCGAACGACTTTTTGGGGTCGGATGGAAAGTATGCCCCCAAATCAGAGACTGTTCCGAAGCGATAAACTCGTTGTGATGCGATTTGGGCGCGACGTTGAGAAACTGCTCGGTAACCAGTACGCTATTTTCCAGTTGTTCGATCAGCTCATGGTTAAATGGGATCGCCAACACCTGCTTGAGATAGTTAAGCAAAAGCGTAAGAGTTTGCGTGGCATCCAATTTCGCCCAACTAGATCCCGGCATTTTCGCCCAAGGCAGTTCTGCCAATTTGATTTTGCCCAGTTTGCTCGCGTAGTGAATCGGCAAAACCAATACGCCATTTTGTTGAGACAGATGAACGGCTACCCGTTGTTTTGCGGAATAGTTGCGTTTTAACGTTTGGGGTAGCGATGTCGATTGGTAGTGCCATTCTACTTGTTGATTCGGTAGCGCAAATTCTCGTAAGTAACAATTAAGAACACCCATTATCGTGTTGAGTTGGGCTTTCTCACGATTGAGCTGCACCTCATGCGCGCGTAACTCGCTAGTCTGAGAGTATTGAGTTTGTAACATGTTGATTTCCAAATTTTGAGTGGAGAACCAGCGCGATCAAGGTGATTACGCTGACTATCGCAGAAAGTAGGAAAGGAACCTCAAGTAGCCCCAAGCTAGAAATGAAAGAAGCGCAAAATCCCGCTGCCACGCCACCCCATTTGGACATGGCATCAAAGCGAGAAAATACTTTGCCACTGAGTTTGCGATCCAGATTGCTCGCAAGATGCTGATGCAATCCGTGATAACAACACACCATCGCGATGCCGAAGATAATTCTCGCAGCAATGAGTGCGGTTTCGGACGCAATCAAATGCAAGGCAGAGCTCACGGCAAGCAATGCAAACCCAAGCCACAACGTGCGCAGCGGTTGATGGCGATTCAACCCATCTGACAACACGTGAATTTTTCCTGCCAGCAACAGATAGACGCCATGCGGCAGTGCGTACAAAAAACCGATCCATGCGTGGTTAGTGATGCCATATTGCTGCACAAACGGCGAGAAATAAGGAAAGGTCACCACCATAGAAAACGCAAACCCGAATTGAGCAAAGAAGATCCAACGAATGGCATGCATTGCGTTTTTCTGTGCAACCGGTTTTTCTTGCTGAGGTTCTGAGTTTGGCTTTTCGAGGTTTCGTTCGGCAGGTTTATCCGCAGGCAGTGTTAGCGTGATGCCCATCGCAATCAAAGGCAAAACGCATAACCAAAGGTACGCGTTGAGCGGGTTGGTCTCTGACAAGCTCCAGCCGAGCCCAATAGGCGCAACGATCAGCGCCAAGCGAGCAGATAGTTGGGTTTTATTGAGTGACTTGCCGAGTGTTTTGGCTTCTTTAATTTGACTAGATAAGTAGCTGTTCGAGGCGGCCATGGTGCCGCCAAAGGTTCCTTGAACAATAAGACCAAACACAAACATGGCGAGGTTGTCTGCCAAGCCGCACAGCGCAAACCCTGCTGCAAGGCCAAGTTGCGCACGCAAGAGTGAGCGGCGGCGACCGTAGCGATCGGCAAAGTTTCCCCAAAATCGCGCCGCCAACGCAGTACAAAACGTAGGTAGGATAAACAATACCCCTGCCCAGTCCGCATCAATGCTTGCGCCTAACGTTGGCAACACGACGGGTAGAAATAGCGGCATACCTAACGCGGCAAACGCAGCGATAAAGTGGCACAACAACACACTGTAGATGAGTTTGGTCATAATCGTTAACGTACGCTTTTTTTGATGGCTTCTATGTAGGCGCGTTGCGCTTCTTCGCTAGAAAGCAGTAAGAAGTTCGGGGCCGACAAACCATAGAACTTATTGATGTCGCTCGCGCCGGAGGCTTCTTTCGAGAGCAAACTGCCAGAGCTCAACAAGTACTTGGCGTACAAATCAGGCGCCTCTTGCAGTAACTCGCGTGCCAGTTTCGTCTCTAACCCTTCGCCTTCTAATCGGTTGAGTTGTTCTGAAATGCTTTTGGCCACGATGGCGTAAAGCGATGCTGAAGAGGCAATGCCCTTCGCTGCCATGGCTTCTACAATCGCTGCGATATCCAGTTGTAATGTGATGGTGGTAAACATCTGACCGAGCGCCAATTCATTGTCGACTTTGATGCGTTGATCGAGCAGTTCATCGCAATCCACTGGAAGTAGTTTTGCGCCGTGTTTTTGGGCAGCATGCTCTGTTGCAAAGTGGAAGCGCTCTGGCCAAATTCGCGCTGCGTCGTTGTCTTTCATCGCGAGCGTCATTTTGCCCTGTTGATCAAATGCAATGATGGCGTTTTGCTGGTTGGACTCCAATGCAATGCCATAACGAAGCCACAAGGTAAGGTGTACTTGGCATAATAGGTCGACGTAATCTTTGAACCACGCCAGCGTATCTTGTTGATAGTACTGCTCTGCCAAGTGTTCTAAGAACAAGCGGTCGTCAGGCATTGGGCTTGCCAGTGCGGCAACCGGAACTAGCGCTTTGTCTTCGCAATGAATAAGTGGGTACTCACGTACGATGTACGCGAAGGTTTTATCCTCGCCGACGTGTCCACCGTGTTTTTCGTTGCAATGGAACAAGCGACTGTTTAAGTCTGCGTCCGTTTGTTCAAGGTGGCTGAGTAGGCGTTCAAACCAGTGGCCGTCATACAGTGTTGAAGGCTTGATTAAGCGAATGTTTTTCGTGCCTAGCGATCGCATGATCAGCGGAACTTTGATGTGAATGTGCGGTGCGTCGTTGACGACCACCGTACGAACGGAAAGCGTCGGCGTCACGTCTAGATACGTTAAAGGCGCTTCTATCATACCTTCGGGTAAGGCTTCTAAAGATCGCAGGGTGAGCGGATGCGCAGGGAACAGTACGTGGCTCAGTGCAAAATCAGCAGGAAGCCCAACTTGCTCCATGGTTGGCCAGCAATCAGGTTGTTCGCTGGTTAATGTCACCAGTGATTTTTCAATCGCAATCCAATGCAGAGCAAAGCTTGGTGCAAACTCGGGCGCGTACTTAGCAAGGTCTTCATCGCTCAGACCAAACTTCGCCCGCGCAGTTGGATAGTACGGATGGTCAAGGTAAGAAGCGATCTGGTCGGCTAGCAGCAGTTTTTGATGCCAAGAACCAAGCTCGGATATTGGTTGAGAAATGTGGTCTGCGTGATGATGAAACGCTTGGTCACACAGCGCTTTGTGTTGCTCTGCACATTCTAGTTCTTGAAGGTATCCCGCCAACAATTCGTGAGAGCTGTCATGCGCCAGTGTCGTTAGTAGTGCAATCCACTCTTTGTAATGTTGTTGATGTTCGACTTGGCCATTTTTCTCCACCCACCAACCTTGTGGTGTTTCGTCATTGGCGTGACCGTAGCGCCAGTGCTGCATGTAATACGTTGGCGCAACGGGTAAATACAACGTGAAATCAGAGTTGGCAAATATCAGCCAGACTTGCTCGCCTTGAGGAACAATTCCCTCTTTTGGCGCGTCGCTACTGAACTTGGCTTTTGACAAAATGCCAAACATGTCTTCGCGTAAGCAAGTGTCGATCAATCGTTGCGTTAGATACAAAGCGTTGTCGTTCATGCTGCCACCTCACGAGTCGGAGCTAGATCGAAATTGCTAAGCGCGTTCTGCAGCGCTTGGTCGAGGTTTCGCCCTGATGGTGAGACAATCGAAATTCGGGCGAGATAATCCTTATTGGAATAACTCTGTTGGAAGTGTTCTCCAGCGGTTTTTAGTACCTGTTGCTGGGTGATGATATCGTCATCGTGTTGGATGAACGACGTCGAACCTCCGTCAATCACACCACTGTGCTCCGCAACCACATAGTGCACGTGCGCTGACCCATGAATTTGGTAATCGCCGGCCAATCTTCGGCCCAAATGCAGACCCAAAATTGTGCTAAACCAACCGAAGTGAGCGAGATTGTTGAGCAAGAATTCGCGGCCATCTCCAATACTGCGGTAGTTAATTTCCACCAGAACCGGGCCATTTTCCGTAATGATAAATTCGCTGTGGCAAACTCCAAAACCAACGCCGAACGCTTTAAGTTGAGCCAAGCAAGCTTCTCGGTGAGCAATGCCGTTTGGTCCGTTCCAGTCTGCGGCGGTTTCGATAAAGTAAGGCGGCTCAGAGAGCGACACATCAAAACCGCCCACGGCGATAAGTTGGTTACCGTCTCCTAAAGTTTCGAGCGTAACCAACGGTCCTTGAAGAAACTGCTCCACCAGAATGGCGGCGTTTGGGTGCTTTTGCCAAAACGCCTCGGAGTAAGCATCGAGCTCGCTTTGGGAGTCACAGCGCTGTACATCTAAACTCGCCACGCCTTCTTTGGGTTTTGCTACGACAGGGAAGGCCATGCCTAATGCCACATTCGAATGGCGATGCAGCAAACAGCTTTGTGTGTTGGGTAAGGATTTTTCATTTAACACTTGTCGAGTTAAGTGTTTGTTTTTGGCCTTTAACGTGACAGACCAATCTTTGGATGGGAGGCCAAAAAATTGCGCGCAGATGGCGGTGGAAGTTTGTAAGTGATCACTATTGCTGAAAATAGCGTCTGGCTTTAATTCATGCTCCGTGATGGTTTCGATGAGTTCTAATGGGTTGAAGACATCACATTCTAGAATGGTATCCGGATTAAAGTGACTATCATGACTCGCCAACTCTAAATGGCTGAGCTTATGGTCGGTGATAAGA
>NZ_WXWS01000668.1:0-24268 GCF_009904715.1 Vibrio sp. V42_P2S4T144
ATGTATGAGCGTTAATCTGGATATTCAAAATATTTTGGTATTAAAACGGATGTATGAGTTACGTAACGTCCGGTTAGTCGCAGAATCACTCGGTAAAACGTCAGGAGCAATCAGCAAAAATCTGACAAAGATGAAAACTCAGCTCAATGATCCGCTATTCGTTCAGACCAAAAATGGCTTTGAACCAACAGCTTTTGTGGAAGCGAACATTGCGCATTTTGAGCAAATAATCAACAGTATTGATTCCATCAAACCACAGCATTTTTCACCAGCTCATTTTGACGGCTCAATCACTATTTATGCCAACACATTGTTTTGGGAGTACTTCGGTGACAAGTTTTACTTGGAGTTACTAAAGCACGCTCCAGAAGCAAAATTCTCATGTTTGCGCTGGGGTAGCGAAGCAAAAAAACGATTAATTGACGGTGAAAACGCCATTGCGATTCATTACTTTGATGAAGATCTGCCACAGTCAATTGTTCAGACCGAACTGGGGCGAGGAAAAGCGGTATTTTTTGTTCGACAAGATCATCCCGCTCAAAACTCCCAAGAGCTAGAAGAATACCCTTTTATACTTTTTAAAACGCCGGGATGGAACGACTACCGATACCCTGTGTTGGAAAGGCTCAAACATATGGGTTTTAGAACCACACCTAAAGTGGAAATTGAGCACCCAGCGATGATTCAAAAAGTGCTTCTGCAAACGAATCATTTTGGCATAACGATGAGTGGACATGTTCCTAAGGGTTGCCGAAGTATCGCGCTTCCTGCTGGGCTAGAGCTTGATGTTCGCTACGTGATGAGCTGTCGTCGCTCTCAACAGCAAGCTCCGGTAAATCAGTGGTTATTAGATGTCATTAAGCATGTCGCTCAGTCCTAGACTGATGACTTGCTACTGCTAATAATAGCCAAACCACACATGCGCTCTACTCACTCGCTGAACGAACATTAAAGACTCTGTATTAACCATTGAGCAAAGGTGTTTACGTGTGATTTTTCGGATGCTCGAACCATCATATAATGTGCACCAGAACTTGGCATATGCCAATTTCCAGCCTGGACTAATACGCCCTGTTGCAGCTCATCCTCAACAAGAAAGTCTCTTACCAGCAACACGCCAAGTTGATTAATCGCAGCATGAATAGCAAGCAATGAGTGTTCAAACTCGGCGACGACTTTGCTCACCTTCCCTTGGTAACCTTGGTGTGAAAGCCACTCTTGCCAAGATTCATGATAACCACTAGTACAGATTTTAGGCGCTTTAGCTAACTGCGAGAGGTCATTTATCGGGTTTAAATGCATAAAGCCGGGGCTTGCGACAACAATCCAGTTTTCTTGGGTTAATCGTATGGCTTCTTGCTCTTGCCAATCTCCATCTCCGTTAATAATTTCGATATCCGCAATCGCACTGGCGTTTGGAACTGTATTAGCAGTTGTCGAGACTTTAAAGGAAATGTCTGGGAATTGTCGCTGAAAATCAGCCAATCTTGGCATTAACCACTGAGAGCAAAAGCTGTGAGCGACATGTAAGTTAACTTGCGTATTCTTGGGACGAGTAAATAAATGCTGCGTCGTGGTCGATAATGTTTGAAGCACATGATTAACCACAGGCCAGTATTCTTGTGCGGAGCAGGTCAGCGTAAGGTGAGTGCCCTTACGCTCGAATAACGTCGCATTGAGCTGTGACTCTAGCGATTTCACCTGTTGGCTGACGGCCGCACGAGTCACATTTAGCTCCTCTGCGGCTTTTGTAAAACTCTGTAGTCGCGCCGTGGCTTCAAAAGCTCGGAGCAAATTGAGCGGCGGTAAACTTTGCATATCATTCTCCCAAACACTTGGCTGTCATGCTATGAACTGGTGATGACAAATTGATGAAGGTGCTGAGTTTACGTATGTTGAGCACATGTCAAAGCGTCCCGATATAACTATGTTTCTACACAACTACTTAGTTAGTTAAGCGGGATCAAAAAAGCCAGCGTGATACACGCTGGCTTTTGGAACTTTATCTTAAGCAGGAATTATTCTGCTTTTTCAGTTGTTTGGTATTCAAACGCAGGAACAACCACTTCAACACGACGGTTCATTTGACGACCTTGACGTGTCTCGTTGCTTGCCACTGGGTTAGCTTCACCCATGCCTTTCACTGTCATACGCTCAGCCGCAATACCTTTTGCTTGGAACTCGTCAGCAACGGCTTGCGCACGTTTTTCTGTGAGTTGCTTGTTGTAAGCAGCAGAACCTGTCGTATCGCTGTAACCCGTGATCTCAACTTGAGCTTGTGGGTAAGTATTCATCAAATCAACGGTACCAGAAAGGTTCGACGCGTCTTTCACTTCTGCACTTTCTAAGTCGAATTGTACTGTCGCTGTTGTTTGAGCAGGGTAAACGTGATCTACAATGCGTGTTGCAGGACGTGCTTCTACCACCTCTTCAACGGCTTTTTCTTGAACGACAGGCTCAGAGCCAAACTTGTAGTTGAAACCGATACCGAAGAAATCTGAATCCATGTCTTCAATTACATCATCAGACATATCTTGGTAGCGTTGGTATTCAGCACGTAGGCTCCAGTTGTAGTTGATTTGGTATTCAGCACCCAGAGAGCCAGTTGGTACGAAATCTTTCTCGTCACCAGCCATCATGTATGCAGCACCAACTTTCGCGAATAGATTCCAAGAATCCGTTAGCGGTAGGTTAAATTTAGGAGCAAGCGTCAACGCCCAAAGATCACCATCAACGGTGTTTAGGCCAGGCTTTTTGAAGTTTGCAGTGAAGTCACCAAGGTAATCAACACCATACTCTGCTGCAACGTACTTGTTGAAGCTGTAGCCTAAGTGCATAGATGCTGCAAAACTGTCGTCGTCACAAGGTTCGTTTAGGTAACACGCATCGTTTAGAGAGTTGTAACCTACTTTACCGCCCATGTAAGTGTCAGCAAGTGCAACGTTTGAGATCACACCACCAGCAAGTACAGTAGCCACTGCTATAGCGATTTTTTTCATTATTCTTTTCCTTTTTCTTGTACACAAAGCAACACACCGCGGCAGCATACTGCCGTAAAATATGAAGCCGTAACTTTCTCTTTTCTTCGAATAGAAATAGCTAAATAGCGTAGGAAAGAATCAAAAATGATATTCAAACGCCAATGACGTAAAACGGAAAAAGGTAACCTCAAGACCATCTATTCATGAGCTTCATCCGCATACCCAACCGAAAAATAAAGTTCGTTGCGTTGGTTTAGCCATAGTCAATTCGTTGCGGAGAATATCACAAAGAAGCCAACTTTCTGTGACACAAATCACCATAAAAAGCCACTTTCTCAAATTTAAGAATCATCATTTAAGCTTGTGAATGGCAACAAATTTTTACAGGGGAGCGTGGAGCTGGAGAGCACAAAAAAACAGCTCATTTAAATGAGCTGTTTTCGAAATAATGAAAAAGCGTTAACTCGTCGAGCTAAATTTTATCCGCTACGGTTAACGTTGCAGCTAATACATCTTGCCCAAACAAGACACTACGCTCAGGAGACCAACCATAAAGTGGATCTGGGTGATTGTTGTTATCTTTAAATGGCATTTCGATTGTGTAAGACAAGCATTTGAACTGCTCTGCAACCCAATTTGAACCCACAGTCAAATTCGCTTTACCAGGCTCATCTTTATCGTAACCAATCTCATCTTGGAACTCTGGCGTAATAGTCAATAACGCTTGCTTAAATGATGCCTCTAAAGCGGCAAGATTTTCATCGTAAGAAGGAATACCTTCTGAGCCAGCGACGAAGTTATAAGGAATCGCTTCATCGCCATGGATATCTAAAAACATGTCAACACCCGTTTCCAGCATGCGCTGACGCACAAGGTAGACTTCTGGGCTCTTTTCCATTGATGGCGTTTGCCATTCACGATTTAGGTTTACGCCTACTGCGTTGGTACGCAAGTGACCGCGAATACCACCGTCTGGGTTCATATTTGGTACGACGTAAAGCACCGCTTTTTCAAGCAATGCACGCGCAACCGTGTCGTTTTCATCTAACAGACGTTGGATCATACCTTCCATGAACCATTCCGCCATTGTCTCACCTGGGTGCTGACGTGCAATCATCCAGATTTTCTTTTTGCCTTCTTCTGGCTCACCGAAAGTAAGCAAGCTCATGTCGTTGCCGTCTAATGTGTGGCCTAGTGTTTCAAGTTGGCAGTGGTGCGCGCTTTGTGCCATGTGTAACAAGTCTAAATGACGATCGTACGTGTATGGCGCAAAGTACGCGAAGTAAATTGAGCTGCGCTCAGGGATTACAGTGAAAGTCAGCGTGTCGCCATCGAACTCTGCCGGTACTCGGAACCATTCTTCACGATCGTAAGACGCAACCACATCGTAACCTTGCCATCCTTCTGGATAAGCCGATTTAGCCAAATCAAGCAATTTGATGGTGTGTGATTGCTCGGCTTCTGTCTCAAGACGGAAGTGGAACCACTGGTAGAATTCCGACATATTGTCGTTAGGAATTTTGAGTTGGATGTCGTTTTTGTCGTCCGCTTTCACTACGTGAATGCTGCCGCTATCGAAGTTGCTGAATACTTTCATTTTATGACTCACCTTTTAAATCTGAGCTTGAAAGACAGAGGCTAACACAAGGCTTCATCGCGCCCCAATGACTTTCACTGCAAACTGTCTCGTTTGTGGCTAAAGTCTTCAGTTTAGTCAAGCTTATCCGCTTTGCCTGCTGGTCCCGCGAGTTTTGCTAGCCACTTATCCCAGATGAATGGCGTCTGCTCGTTATCTTCTGCTTCCTCTTTGCGACGTACCGCGTTGCGTACCATCATTGCTCCCGTCCAACGGAATGGCTCTGGCGGGAAATACCCCAACGGTCCTTTGGCTAAACCACTGTTCGTCCACTCGTTATCGATTCCCAATATCAATGAAGATAAGATCTTTCCGCCCATTCGAGTCTGCGCTACACCATTGCCTGAATAACCAAATCCGTAAAAGATATTGCTCTGTTTATCTAGCTCGCCGAAAAAAGGGAAACCAGTAGCAGAACGATCAGAGCCCCCCGTCCATGAATAAGCAAACTCCTCTCCTCTCAAATGAGGAAACAACTTATCGAACGACTTGCGCAGTAGACCTTGGTAGCGTGTTGGCTTGTTAAACATTGCGTCAACTTGGTTATTGAAAGAAAACTGATTGCCGCCTTTCCCCAACATCAAACGGCCATCTGGCGTATCTCGGTAATAGTGCACAAAAATACGAGAATCCAACACACTAGAACCTGCCTGCCAACCAGATAGAGGTAGTGCGTCACCAAGCGGCTTGGTGATCACCATGTCGGAAGAGACCACCACGATACTGTTTTTGAACTGTTTAAACTGCTCCACCATCCATGCATTTAATGCCAATACCACCTGCTGCGCTTGAACATTTCCTTTAGGTGTACAGACAGTGGCAGGTTTTCCATAATCTAGACGCGTCATCGGCGTGTTCTCATAAACTTCTACACCCAGATCAATAGCAACACGGCGTAACCCCCTCACTAATAATGCAGGTTGAACGCTGGCAGCAACCGGAGAGTGATAGCCTTCTATATGTCGAGGTGAACCCGCATTGGCACGCAGTTCCTCCACCGAGCAACGACGCCAACTGTTCACTTCTAATCGCTTTAACTCGTCCACAACTGGCTGCATTCCCCCAGTTTGAGCCTGATTGGTTGCAGTGTAATAAACCCCTTTCAACGATAAGTGCGCATCGATGTTGTGCTGCTGACAAAAGTCGTCAATCTCTAGCACTGCTTGTTCCGACTCTTTTACTAACCAAGCAGCATGTTCTTCACCGAATAACCGTTTCAATGTCGGAAACTTGGTAGACCAAGTCAGCATACAACCGCCGTTTGCGCCCGATGCACCACTACCACATAAGCCCTTTTCGATAACAACCACCTGTTTTTCCGGAGATTGCTGCTTAATCATAATCGCGGTCCAAAGTCCGGTGTATCCGCCACCAACAATCGCAACGTCAGTATTAATGTTCTGCTGTAACGGTTGTGGCGTTTCTGGTTGCTCAGCTTCAATTGCCTGCTTGAACCAATATGAATGATGTGTCATCGGGTATCCTCGTTAGTGCGTTACATCCATTTCCGCAAACACTTTACAAACGATGATGACAATCAACGAGCAAGAAAATCTAACCCTGAGCGATAGAAAATGTTGCACTGAGAGTGTGAAAATTTTCGCTTTCGACAAAAACAAAATGGGGAGCTCGTGGCTCCCCAAAACAAACAGCAAAAAATATTAGTGGTAAACTATTCGAGTCCGTCTTACTGGTTAGTATTTACCGGTATCACGCATGCGGTACTCGTATTGAACATTGAGAATAGGCTGGTAAACAACTTGCCCGTCACTTTGCAAGAACTCATTTACCATGACTTTTGAGTCAGTGATAGAAAACGATTGGCGATCAACATACGTTGTAAGGCTCGTAAACTCATCACGGAGTTGTCCAGATGATTTATTTTGGTAGCTTTGGATCATGTCTCGGCCCATTTCATAAGCCGCTTGTTTGCTATCCATTACGTCGCCATGGATAGTTTCGGTATCGTTTGTCCACTGATAACCACCAGCAAGAGCCATAGAAGGTGCAGCAATCAGAGCAATCGTACTTGCTAAAGTTGTTAAGCGTTTCATAAACCTCTCCTTACTTACCTTTACATCGGGCCAAAATTGGCTCGATACTTATAAGGTACGTATAAAGACCTAAAACACGTCAAAACAATTTCAAATAATGTTCAATTTTCGTTCAACTTATTTCACATTAACTTAGCAACTCAACGTCATATTCAGCCGACATTCGCATTTTCTTTCTTTTGAACAATGGGTTTCAACCTGACATTTCCTTACCAAACCATACAATACCTAAGGTCAATTTTCTCTTAGAATTCCAGCAAAAGAACAGTGTTCAAAACCTTACAAAAACGTCGGACACAGCAAAAACCACCTCTTTTCAGTCGTGCTTTGCATTCCTCCTTTTCGGGTTCTTCGCTGCTCGTCCGTCGGTTCTTAATTGTCGCTATTGAGCACAAGTTAATCTGGAGTGAAAATGACCGCGAACAAATCCATTTTTTACCATAGCAAATCGATTTACTCAGATGATTATGCTGATGTCTACAAGCCAATTTGGACCTACAGAGCTAAGTTCATCTTACGTGCGCTTTATTACAAACGTGCGTTTAAGCACCTTTCAGACAATATTGAATCGTCATTGTTAGAGTTGCTGTGTACACGTACGCATCGATTTTTAGAGAAGCCGTTTCGTCCGTATATCATCAAAAACAACTCAGCGTTCGATCGTTCTAACTTGGTGGTTGATCACTATAAAACGATTTCAGAACTGTTTTCTAAACAAACAATCGAAGAAATCTACACAGACTCGAAAGGCCTAACATTAGCCTCTTTTGAAATTGACGAAATACTGTACTCGGTGAGATTAGTATACGAAGCACGTTATCAAAAAGAAGGCGACATGAGCCTGGTGCTGCACAGCGCTGAAGATGGCAACTTCTACACGCTCTCTTTTACGCTAGGTCACATCGAATCTGGACGCAGCATTATGATTGGCGGCTTACAAGGACCGCGAAGCAGTGAAGAAAACAACGCGAAAATTAAAAAGCTAACTCGTAAGCTTTACGGACAGAGACCAAAAAGCTTGATGGTGAGCTTGCTCACTTTGCTCGCACAAATTTGGGAAGTGAACACGATTCTAGCAGTGAAAACGCAGTCCCATACTTACGCAGCTAAGCGCTACAGCAAAGGGCGAATCAAAACGGATTACGATGTACTCTGGCAAGAATTGGGCGGCACCGAATACAATCGTCATTTTTACTCAATTGATGTAAATGCACCCCGTCGAGATATCGAAGGCATGTCGCGCTCTAAGCGTTCGATGTATCGTCGCCGTTATGAATGGCTAGACAACACCAAGATCACTTTCGAACAAATATTAAAAGGCGAGCAAGCTAAAAGCTAAGGAGAAACGTTCATGCGTTATTCATTCATTACTGCTTTAGTGCTGTCGGCTTTTTCTTTGTCAGCCAATGCAGAAACCAGTGAGCACATCATAGGTACAAACATTGGCTATGGCGATGTGAACTACGATGCTCCGACAAGCAAAGAATCAGGCGACATGTTCTTAGGTGAAATATATTACCGCTACATGCCAACACATAACTTTGGTATCGAAGCAGGTTATAAAGGCGCGTTTGACGGTATCGGCTCGATACTCGTGAGTCCGATTTCAGAAGTCACCGATACGAGCTTCTCCGGACCTCGCTTGAGTGGCTATGCTAGCTATCCTCTGGGTTCAGGTTTCGAACTGTACGGCAAGGCAGGTGTCACTCTCTACACTCTCGAATACACTTATAAAGTGAATGGTCAGAGCAAGAACATCGAACACTCAAGTGTCGGAGGTGAAGCGGCTGGCGGTATCGGCTGGAGCTATAAACACTTTGGTTTGAATGCAGAATATGTGTACTCAAAAAACAGCGATTTTGACTCTAGCGGCGTGATGTTTGGTGCGCAACTGCGTTTTTAAACAAGGCTTACAAGTTAATACAAAAGGCAGCGAGAGGCTCATTCGCTGCCTTTTTTCGTGAATATAGGTCAATACGCAAGCGCGAGAATGATCCCCGCCACGATAGAAGTAACGCCAAGCCCTCGGGTGAGATACCATTTCTCAGACAGAAACCAAATCCCCATAAACAATCCAAACACAATGCTGATTTGCCTTAGTGCTACGACCAAACTCACGTTGTCGGTCATGGTCATCGCAAACAGCACCAAGCCGTAGGTGGATGCCATCATTACCCCTGCCATGCTGGCTGTTTTGCGGATCTGCCACGCTGTCTTAATCTCATCTGGCTTGTCCGTAACTAAGCACCACACAAGGGCAGGAATACCAATTGCCCAAAACTGCACGCCCAAGTAGAAGATTGCACTGTACTGATCATTCAAGATCTCTGATGCTTGTCCTGTGAGTAAACTCAGCGCTTCTTTGTCGACCACCGAGTAACCCGTTGTGCCTATTGCGGCGATCAATGCCCAGAACACACCGACATTCAAATAAGAACTCAACGTCATTTGACGAAAGTTCGTCAGTGGTACCAGCATACAACCAAGGGTAATCAGCAAGAATCCAAGCCACTGCTGACTGGATAATTCATGCCCCAATGCCACACTGATTGCGCCGACCATCATCACAGGCAGTGCCCGAGCAATCGGATAAACCACGCCCACGTCTGCGTGCTTGTAAGCGACAATCAAACCGACCAGATAGACCATTTGTGAAATGCCGCTAATGAACAGCAATCCCCAAAATTCACTCGGCAATGATGTCCAGCCAATGGTCGCCAAATACCAAATCAAATAAGGGGTAAGAATGAAACATGCAGAAAAGCTGGCCGCCATAGTAAACGCGAGCCCTGACCCAGAGTTGCTTTTTCCAAGGATATTCCAGCCCGCATGAAGAACAGCAGAAAAAACGACGAGACCAATCGCCAACAAATCCATTTCAATGTTCCTGTCTGAATAAAATAAAGGCCCCGAGATGGAGCCTTAGATGATGAGAAAATCCACTTAACGATTGAGTTCCGCCAGAGATTCAATGCTGATGGCATCGTGTCGCCAATACTCGATATCGCAATCAATCAACTCACCGTGCTGGTTATAGTTGATGCGCTCCACCACCATCGCGGGAGTGCCAGCTGTCGCGCGCAGTGCCTGAGCCATTTCACCCAACAAAGTGCTCGTTGAAATGCGGTAGCGAATCTTTTGATACGTCACGCCATAATGCTCGCGGTAAATGTCCGTCAGTGAGTTTGACAAATCATAGTCCAGCAGATTCGGAAACAGCTCTGGGCGAATATAGTTTGTTACGAATACTACAGGTCTATCTTCAAGGTATCGCACACGGTCGACTCGATACACGTCCGAGAAAGGCTGCAAGTCCAACAAGCGCGCAGCTTGTTTGTTTGCCAAGGTTCCTTTTGCTGCGACCAACTCCGTTTTTGGCACGCGATTTTGCGCTTTAGCCATGTTCGGGAAATTTAGCGTTTGGGTTGGGTCGTAACGCAATGGCTCGGGTGAGATAAACCAACCTCGGCGATCTTCGCGATAGATTCGACCTTCTGCTTCCAGCAGTGATAAAGCTTCACGCAGAGTGACGCGTGTAGTATCGAACGACTCCGCCAACTTACGCTCTGCTGGCAGTTTTTGACGCGGCGATAGCATGCCCGCTTCAATCTGTTCAACAATCGAATCTTTAATTTTTACGTATTGCACGAAGTGTCCTTATCTTTTGCGCCAAGCTTGTGTGCGATTCTCTAACAATTTACCCAAAGTCATCTGAACAATCTTCGCAATTGCGGCAGCCATCATGATCATCACAGCCATCGCTGCTGCAGCGCCAGTTTGACCTGCATCGTCCATATTCAGAATCGAGACCGAAGCCGGAATCGTATCGGTTGAGTAAAGGAATACTACCGCAGAAGTGGTGGTCAATGCATTAACAAACAAGTAAGTCGCAATGTCCAAAATCGCAGGTAAGCACACAGGTAATGTCACTTTAAAGAACAACTTGTATTGAGGAAGCTTCACCGATGCCGCCGTGGCTTCAATCTCCGATGGCAACTGCTTTAGCGCTGTCAGGGCGGTCATGTGACCCACGGTGTAGTAATGCACTACCGTGTTAATCACCAAGAATGCCATGGTGCCATAAAGCACATTCAGAGGATTGTTAGCTTCATTGAAGTAAAAGATGTAACCCAAGCCAAGCACCATACCCGGAACCGCCATTGGCACCACGCTGAGCATTTGCATCACTTGACGAATTGGACCAAACGCACGCCCTTTCTCAATGCAGTAAGCACCGACAAAGATGATGGCTGTACCAATAACCGCTGTCCAACCTGCCAGCGTTAGCGAGTTGAAGAATGGGCTCCAACCGTAGGTGCTCATTTCAGCAAAGTTGTAGTTGTTTAACGTTAGAGCTTTGTTCCAAGGCCAGAACGTAACTAACGAGCCATACACCGCCATGCCAAGCACAGCCAACACTGCGATAGAAATGATGCTGCAGTAAACCAAACAAATGCTGTCGCGCGCTTTGTTAGGTTCTGGCTGATAAGGCACCGAGCGTGTGTCAAATAAGCTCTTTTGCTTTTTCTGTACCCAGCGGTCTGCACCAAATGCCATTACCGCTGGGAATAAAAGCATGATGCTGGTCACCGCCCCCATGGCAAAGTTTTGCTGTCCCACAACTTGCTTGAAGATATCAGTCGCCAGAACGTTGTAGCTGCCACCAATCACTTTCGGCACACCAAAGTCCGTAATAACTAACGTAAAGACGACGATAAGCGTACTGATCAAACCGTATTTCGCTGCAGGTAACGTCACCATAAAGAAGGTTTTGATTGGTGAAGTTTTAAGTGCGCGGGCTGCTTCATACAAACGGGCATCTGAAGTGCGCAGCGAAGTGGTCAAAATCATCAATGCATGAGGGAAGGTCCAGAAGATCAAACCCATCGAGATACCAATCACGCCATAAATCGAGTTTCCTAACAGCATCTCTTTGGCAATGCCTTGATTACCGAAAAGGAAGATCAAACTGATCGCCGGCAACAACGAAGGCGCGAGAATCGGCGCAGTACCTAGGATTTGGAACAAACCTTTAAACGGCATGCATGAGCGAGTCAGCGCGTAGGCATAACCGAACGCAAGCACACCCACTACCGAGGTGACAATCACGCCCAAAGTGAAGGTGTTGCCCACCGACACCCACAAGCTTGAAGAGGAAAAGTACGTCGCAAAGTTTGCCAATCCGACAAATTCGCCATTGGCATTTTGCACACTCTTGGTCAACATTGCCCAAAGCGGCATTAAGATGAACAGTACCATCATGGTCGACAAACCAGCGAGCAAACCAAACAACACAAGGTTGTCGCGGCTGACACGTCCGAGCAAAGATTTTGCTTTGTCTTGCGTGGTTAGGCTATTCATCGTCATTGTCTTCGCATCCATGTTTACACCTACGCTGCTAGCGCTTTATCAACCGAGGGCACGGCGTAACCATGCAGCCCTTCTTCAGCAAACTGGATGTAACGTACATCGCCCGCTTTGATATTGAGTTTTTGAACCGTTTCCACAGGCACATCCACGACGATGGTTTTCGTTGAACTGTCGTTTTGCAATACGCAATCAATGCGGAAAAACGCCCCCAAAAACTCGGTAGCGGTAACTCGCACAGGTAAAGAGTTATTGTAGTTTTCAACGAACTTGATGCTTTCAGGACGCACCGCAAGGTCGAAGCGGTCACCACGTTGAATCTTACGATTGGTCAAGCTTGGCGCTGACATCAGGGTTTCGGCAATCCGTACTTGGGAGTCTGTTGCGGCTGAGGTTTCAATAAAGTTCATGCTGCCGACAAACTCAGCAACAAAGCGCGTTGCTGGTTGTTGGTAGATCTCTTGAGGTGTACCGACTTGCTCAATCACGCCATGGTTCATCACCACAATGCGATCCGCCATCGACAATGCTTCGTCCTGATCGTGCGTAACCATGATGGTGGTGATGCCCAGCTTACGTTGCAGCTTGCAAATCTCATCACGTAAGTGAACACGTACTTTTGCATCCAGCGCTGACAGCGGCTCATCAAGTAGCAGTAGACCCGGAGATAGCGCCAATGCACGAGCCAAAGCAACACGCTGCTGCTGACCACCAGAAAGTTGGTTAGGGAATTTCTCGCCAGAGGTTGGAAGACCAATGGTTTCTAGCCAGTAATCTACTTTCTCTAACGCTTCTTTGGTCGACATACCTTGGTTCTTCAAACCCACCGCAATGTTCTCTTGCACAGTTAGGTTCGGAAACAGCGCGTAAGATTGGAATACGATGCCGAAATCGCGCTTCTCTGGTGGTAGGAATGTGGTCTCTTGACCGTTTTGAAAAATCGCACCAGATGTTGGTAGGTCTAAACCTGCAATAGCACGTAGCAGAGTGGTTTTACCGCAGCCAGAAGGGCCAAGAAAACAAACAAACTCGCCCTTTTCAATCGCTAGCGAGATTTTCTTTAATGCAGTGAACTGTCCGAATTGCTTCACTACATTTTCGATATTTAGGTAATGTTGGTTAGTTGACATAACACACGCTCCAAATGGTATATACCAACTTTAGTTTTGGAGTGTTACGTTCCAATGACAAATTTATAGCCAGAAGATGACAAATAGATGAAGGGCGATGAGGTTTGTTTAAGTGGCAATTAGAGATTCCCGACTCACTCCTTCGTCGCTCTAGAGAATGACGTGGTAAGTGCGGATAGAAGCTCCCAACTTCCTTAAGTCCGTCATTCCAGCGAACCTAGGTGAGACTAGGAATCTACTTGCAGCAAACTCTGAAATAACAGAGAAAACAAAAAATCCACCTCAACCGAGGTGGATTTCAGCATTCAACTCAAAGCAAATTCAATTAAGATTTTGGCTCTGATTTCGCATCGAACTTCTCAGACCATGCTGCTAGAATCTCTGCACGCTTACTGCCCATTTGCGCGAAGTCCATCTTCGCCATGTTCTCTTGAACATTAGGGAAGTTAGACACAGTCGCTTTCACTTCTTTATGTGCAACCACCGGATACATTTCTACGTAAAGCTCGTTTGCCGCTTTAGAGATTGACCAGTCGACAACACGTTTCGCTGCATCCGACTCTTTTACTAGACCAACGGCTTCTGATTCCCAACCGATGCCTTTTGGTGTGATCACCGCTAGTGGCGCGCCTTGTGTTTTCAACTTCGCGCCGCGGCTTGCCATCGAAATACCGATAGCCACTTCACCCATGCCCGCTTGAACACATGGCTTAGAGCCAGAGTGCGTGTAGTGTGCAATGTTCTTGTCTAGGTCACGCATGTAGTTCCATGCCTGATCTTCACCCATGTTTTGTAGCCACGCAGAAACCTGCATGTAGCCAGTGCCTGAAGACGCTGGGTTAGGCATTGCAATGTGACCTTTGTAAACCGGCTTTGTTAGGTCTTCCCAGGACGTTGGTTTCGGTAGGTTAAGTTGTTTCGCAACCGCTTCGTTGAAACAAACTGCGTTAAAGAACGCATCGTTACCGAACCAAGCTTGGTTTGATTGAGGGTCGTTTAGGTTCGCATGCAGCTCTTCCAAACCTTTTGGTGTGTAAGGCTTAAGAAGACCTTCATCTTTAAGCAGTGCCATTGACGAGCCAGCCAGACCCCAAACCACTTCTGCTTGAGGGTTATTCTTTTCTGCCAGCAATTTCGCCGTCATGATACCTGTTGAATCACGAACCCACTTAATCTTGATATCTGGGTTATCTTTCTCAAACGCAGACTTGTATTTAGCAAGAATGTCAGTTTCGAAAGCGGTGTAAACCGTGACTTCCTGTGCTGCCATTGCATTCGTAGCTAGCAGAGAGACAAGTGCAGCCAGCGATCCTTTCATCAAACGGTTTTTCATCATTTTCTCCAGTTAATTTGGCAAAGTTTTCATTTGGTCTGTACCAGTTGACGATATACACCCTACTGAGCCTTTGTGACGAAATCATGACCATTAAATGGCAGTTTTACGAAAATTTGCGATGAATAATCGTTCAATTGATCCGCCATTTTCTGGATATTAAAGTTTTATGAAATTGGACATTCGCCTATTTACTGCCCTTTTCTTCCTCGCTAGAGTTAACTCGAAATTTGGTGTAGACCAATTAGCCTATTCTGATGGAAATCGAGATGAAAAACGAATACCTACTACTGACTCCAGGTCCTCTATCTACTTCTGAAACGGTACGTGAAGCCATGCTAAAAGACTGGTGTACTTGGGATGACGAATACAACAAAGACATCGTAGAAGTGATCCGCACTAAGCTTGTGAAACTGGCGACGGAGCAAGACGGCTACACCAGCGTACTAATGCAAGGTAGCGGCACCGCATCAGTAGAAGCAACGATTGGCAGTGCCATTGGCAAAGATGGAAAATTGTTGGTTGTCGACAACGGCGCTTACGGTGCGCGTATCGCTCAGATCGCTGATTACCTAAATATTCCATGCCATGTAGTTTCCCCAGGCGAAACATCACAGCCACACTTGAACGAGGTTGAAACTGCATTGGCATCGGATCCTACAATCACACACGTGGCGATTGTTCACTGCGAGACAACCACTGGCATGCTTAACCCAATTGAGGCATTTGCTTCTGCGGCAAAAGCACACGGTAAAGTCGTGATTCTCGATGCCATGTCGAGCTTTGGTGGCATTCCTATCGATATTGCAGAATTAGGCATCGATTTTATGATCAGCTCTGCAAACAAATGTATTCAAGGTGTTCCGGGCTTTGGCTTTGTGATTGCGAAACAAACTGAGCTAGAAAAGTGCCAAGGTCAGGCACGTTCTTTGAGCCTTGATCTTTACGACCAGTGGCACTGCATGGAAGTGAACCACGGTAAATGGCGTTTTACGTCTCCAACGCACACGGTTCGCGCTTTCTATCAAGCATTGTTAGAACTGGAACAAGAAGGCGGCATTGAGGCTCGTCATAACCGTTACCAAACTAACCAGAAAACACTGGTTGCAGGTATGCGCTCTTTGGGGTTTGAGCCACTACTGAGTGATGACCTTCACTCGCCAATCATCACTTCTTTCTACTCTCCGACGCACAGTGATTACCAATTCAAAGCGTTCTACACACGTTTGAAAGAGCAAGGTTTTGTGATTTATCCGGGTAAGGTATCGAACGCAGATTGCTTCCGTATCGGCAACATTGGCGAAGTTTACCCAGCAGATATCGAGCGCTTAATCGGTGCGATTGAAAAAGCAATGTACTGGCAAGTTGCGTAAAGCAGCCTTCTGATTGAGAGAGCGTTATGACTCAGAATATCAAACCGACCCATTTCCGTAGCGAAGGCGATGTCAACACGACGCCAGCGCGCCAAGCTTGGAATGCATCGATGGATGACGAACGCACGCAAGCATTATTGAAGCGTGATTCGGAGGTCTTTCTTCACCAAGCCATGTCAACGCCTTGCTTAGATACCTTGGAAGCAGCAAAAGGCATCTACATCCAAGATGCTACCGGCAAAAAGTACATGGATTTCCATGGCAATAACGTCCACCAGTTGGGCTATGGTCATCCGCATGTGATTAAACGTGTGCAAGAGCAAATTGCCAAACTGCCGTTTTCACCACGTCGTTTTACCAACGAGACCGCAATTGAATGTGCCGAAAAGCTCACCCAAATCTGTGGCGGCGAATTGAACCGCGTGCTGTTTGCTCCGGGTGGCACATCTGCGGTTGGCATGGCACTTAAACTAGCGCGCCACATCACGGGCAACTACAAGGTGGTGTCTCTGTGGGATTCCTTCCACGGCGCATCGTTGGATGCCATCTCAGTGGGCGGCGAAGCGTGTTTCCGCCAAGGTATGGGACCATTAATGGCAGGTGTTGAGCGCATCCCACCAGCCGTATCTTACCGTGGTGCTTTCCCAGTCGCGGACGGCAGCGATGTGCATTACGCCGATTACCTCGAATACGTGATTGAGAAAGAAGGCGGCGTGGGCGCGTTTATCGCAGAAGCAGTTCGTAATACCGACGTACAAGTGCCGAGCAAAGCCTACTGGAAACGCATTCGAGAAATCTGTGACAAACACAATGTCATGTTGATCATCGACGACATCCCGAATGGCATGGGTCGCAGCGGTGAATGGTTTACCTACCAAGCCTACGACATCGAGCCAGATATGCTCTGCATCGGTAAAGGTTTGGGTGGTGGCTTAGTGCCTATCGCAGCCATGGTAACCAAAGACAAATACAACACCGCCGAGCAAATCTCCATGGGCCATTACACTCATGAGAAAAGCCCTATCGGTTGTGCTGCAGCACTGGCAACCATGGAAGCTATTGAGCAAGACGGCTTGCTAGATAAAGCCAAAGCTGACAGCCAGTTCATGCGTGAAAAGCTGCTAGAGATGAAAGCTAAGTACCCAGTGATTGGTGATGTGCGTGGCATCGGCATGTTATGGGGTATTGAGTTGGTCACTGACCACGAAAGCAAAGCGCGCGCCTATGACGAAGCAGAAGCCGTGCTGTACCAATGCCTCAATAACGGCGTGAGCTTCAAGGTATCGCAAGGCAATGTGATTCAACTCAGCCCACCGCTGATCATCACTCGCGAACAACTGACAGAAGCGTTGGCGATCTTCGAAGAAGCCATCGCCAAAGTGTGTAAAGACTTTAACTACATTTAGGGTCGATAGACCTCAACAAAAACCAATTTATCCAGAGCGCGGTTCCAACGTGTAGGCAGCGCTCTGGCAAGCAAGAAAAAGGATTGAACATGAGCAACTCACCAATTCAAGCAGTGATCTTTGACTGGGCTGGCACTATCGTCGATTTCGGCTCTTTTGCACCAACCAGCATCTTTGTGGAAGCGTTCAAACAAGGCTTTGACTTTGAAATCGACCTAGAAGAAGCGCGCGAACCAATGGGCCTTGGTAAGTGGGATCACATCCAAGCTGTGGGTCGTATCCCTGCGGTTGATAAGCGTTGGAATGAGAAATTTGGTCGCTCAATGACCAGCGAAGACATCGATGCAATCTACGCAGCATTTATGCCTTTGCAAAAAGCAAAAGTGGCGGACCATGCAGAGCCAATTCTCAATGCAATTGAAGTTGTGAATGGTCTGAAAGACAAAGGTATCAAGATCGGTTCTTGTTCTGGTTACCCTCGCGAAGTGATGGACGTATTGATTCCAGTTGCAGCGGATTACGGTTACAAGCCAGATTACGTAGTAGCAACGGATGACCTACCGCAAGGTGGTCGCCCTGCACCATTTATGGCACTGAAAAACGTGATTGAGCTGAATGTTACCGACGTTAATGCGTGTATCAAAGTGGATGACGCCGCACCGGGTATCGACGAAGGTCACAACGCCGGTATGTGGACCGTTGGCTTGCTGCTTTCTGGTAACGAAGCAGGTCTAACGTTTGAAGAATACCAAGCTGCGGACGGAGCAACACTTAATGCTGCTCGTGAAAAAGCACGTGCAAAATTGCTCAAGAGCTCGCCGCATTACCTAATTGACACCATTGCTGACTTCCCAGAAGTGGTTGCAGATATCGAACGTCGCCTAGCAGCAGGTGAGCGTCCTTAGCCGACAGTCACTATTCTCACGCATAAAAAAACCTCTCAACATCGAGAGGTTTTTTGTATCACGTATTAGTTTCTAACCAAATGAGGTTAGTTGATCGCAGTACTCGCTCGGCGTTTTAGCTTAAAGCCCATATCCGTTGCATGCTCTACAGGCTCACCTTTAATGGCTTGCAGTAACTTGTCTGCAGCTTTCGTCCCCATGCGTTCGTAGTCGAATTCCGCACAGGTCAAACTTGGATAGGCGTGCTCACCCATGGAAGAACCTTCCAAACAGATAATCGCAATGTCGGTCGGGACTTTCAGCACTCGGCGGTGACACTCAAACAACGCGCCAATCGCAATCTCTTCATGGCTACATACCAAAGCATTCAAACTTGAATCGCGCAGCAATAGCTTTGCCAACCCTTCCGCACCCAATTGTGAAGATGGTGCTTCGTGCGTGGTTAAGAAATGATCCGGCGTAAGATAGTTCTCAATCATCGCGCTTTGCCAGCCGTGTAGCTTACGTTGCAAAGTGGAGTGATCGCCACGCGCACCAATGAAGCCCACGTTCTTGAAGCCTTGTTCAATCACATGCTTGGTACAGGCTTTACCCACCTCAAAATGGTCAACGCCGATATTGAGATAACTGGCTTTCGAACTTAACTCTGCAATTTCCAATACTGGCGTGTTCGAGGCTTCCAAAAGCTGATTGGTTCGCTGGCTGTGTTCATTACCAAACAACACCACTCCCGCTGGGCGGCTCTCAAGAAATGTCGAAAGCAGTTTCTCTTCTTGCTCTACCGAGTAATCACTGTAGCCAAGCAGCAACTGATAACCCGCTTTGTTCAACGCTTGTTGAAAGCTCGGTAAGAAAAGCGCGCACGCTTTTTCAAACAGGGAAGGAATGATAAGAGCGATGGAGTAACTTTCAGCAGACGCCAAAGCCCCTGCCGCTTTATTCGGGATATAGCCGAGCTCATCAACCACTTGTTGAATCTTTTCTCTCAGCTTGTCAGATACTAGCTCGGGCGTTCGTAATGCTCTCGACACCGTCATGGTGCCTACGCCGGCTTTTTTAGCGACGTCCGCCAAGGTGACATTGCCAGTACTTCTTCGTTTGCGAGGTTCGCTCATTGTTTTTATTTAGTGTTCTCTATTTTCTGCCGCGACATCTTACCACAGCGTTTTAGTGGTTTTGATATTAGCGCATTAGAAGTCGATCACAAGCATATGAAACTCGGATGACTGATAAAAATGGTAGCGCTATCACAATTTATGATAGCGCTATCAGATAGCGCTACCATTTGTGATCATTCTCAGGTTTTTCTGACAAATTGATCGATAAAGTACCCATCAACAAAACAACAAACCGGAAAGATCCAATGCTACGTGAACTGATTACCTCTGATGTGATTCGCATCCATTCTGATGCTACTGACTGGAAAGATGCGGTGAGTAAATCCTGTGAAGCACTGATTGAAAATGGCGCGATTGAGCCAAGCTACGTGGACGCTATTTACCGCTCACACGAAGAGCTCGGTCCTTACTACGTGGTAGGTCCTGGTATGGCAATGCCACACGCTCGCCCTGAAGATGGCGTTAACCGTTTGTCTCTTGCCATCACAGTGATTCAAAACGGCGTGAACTTCGATTCTGAAGGTAACGACCCAGTGAAAATGCTGGTTACGCTAGCCGCGACAGACAGTAACTCGCACGTGGATGCGATTTCTAAACTGGCTGAGTTGTTTATGAATGAAGAGCATGTAGAAGCCATCTGCACCGCTCAAAACACACAAGATGTTCTCGCGATCATCGAAAAATACTAACTCCTGATGTGCCCTTAAAAAATGGGCATACACCCCTATAAAAAGAAAAGGTCTGAATTATGAAAATTATGGTTGTTTGCGGTCACGGTCTTGGTACTAGCCTAATGATGGAAATGAGCATCAAAGGCATCGTGAAAGAATTGAATGTAAACGCAGAAGTGGATCATATCGATCTAGGTTCTGCAAAAGGTACGGATTGCGACATATTCATCGGTACTAACGACATCGTTGAACAGTTGAACGCACTTGGCGTTGAACCACGCATCGTTGCGCTTGATAACATGGTCGACAAAGTGGCAATGAAAGAGCGTCTATCTGTAGCACTTCAAGAGCTTGGCGCTCTATAAGGTGGCGTTATGGAATTTTTCAGTTTCTTAATGAACGATGTCCTATCAGAGCCAGCGGTTCTGGTAGGTCTTATCGCCCTAATCGGCTTAATTGCCCAGAAAAAACCGGTCACCGAGTGCATTAAAGGCACGGTAAAAACCATTCTTGGTTTCATTGTGCTTGGCGCGGGTGCGGGTCTGGTTGTAACTTCTCTGGGTGACTTTGCGACGATTTTCCAACACGCGTTCGGCATCACTGGCGTGGTTCCAAACAACGAAGCTATCGTCTCTATCGCGCAAGAAGCGTTTGGTAAAGAGATGGCGATGATCATGTTCTTCGGTATGTTAGTGAACATCTTGATCGCTCGCTTCACGCCATGGAAATTCATCTTCCTAACAGGTCACCACACGCTATTTATGTCGATGATGGTAGCGGCGATCCTTGCTTCTAGCGGCATGAAAGGTGTTCCACTGATCGCGCTTGGCTCTCTGGTTGTGGGCTCTGTGATGGTGTTCTTCCCTGCGATTGCTCACAAGTACATGAAGCAAGTAACAGGTTCTGACGACGTTGCGATTGGTCACTTCTCTACCCTTTCTTACGTACTAGCGGGCTTTATTGGCAGCAAGTTCGGTAACAAAGAACACTCTACTGAAGAGATGAACGTACCTAAGAGCTTGTTGTTCCTACGTGATACGCCTGTAGCAATCTCGTTCACCATGGGCATCATCTTTATGGTGACGTGTATCTTTGCTGGCGGTGACTTTGTACGCGAAGTTAGCGGTGGTAAGCACTGGTTCATGTTCGCGCTGATGCAATCCATCACATTCGCCGGTGGTGTGTACGTTATCCTTCAAGGTGTACGTATGGTTATCGCAGAAATCGTTCCGGCGTTTAAAGGCATCTCAGACAAACTAGTACCAAACGCGAAACCTGCGCTTGATTGTCCGGTTGTATTCCCATACGCACCAAACGCAGTATTGGTTGGCTTCCTATCGAGCTTTGCGGCGGGTCTTTTGGGTATGTTCCTACTTTACGTGATGGGGCTTACTGTGATTATCCCTGGTGTCGTTCCACACTTCTTTGTAGGTGCAGCGGCAGGTGTATTTGGTAACGCTACAGGTGGTCGTCGCGGTGCAATCTTGGGTGCTTTTGCACAAGGTCTACTGATTACCTTCCTACCAGTATTCCTAATGCCAGTACTGGGTGACCTAGGCTTTGCTAACACGACCTTTAGTGACGCAGACTTCGGCGCTGTTGGTATCCTACTGGGTCTGATTGTTCGCTAAGTAGTTAGTCTGAATATAACTAGCTGATAACTGACTTGATTGATGCGCGAATAGGCTCATCGGCATCAATCTTCAAGAATATCTCGTCATAGCAAACGACTGGCTTTAGAAGAAACCAGTCATAAAAAATAATCATAGAAAACAATCGTAGAAAGAAAACAAACGCCCCTCACGTGAGGGGCGTTTTTCTTTTTGGCACTATCTTAAGGAGGTTTGGCTTATTGAAGCGTATTTCCGTTAGATAGCAGCTTTCTTGTCGGCTCTTGCTCAGTGTATTCGACCGCATCGTGATCCGCGAGCTTATCGACTTCCGCCTGTTCACCCACCACAATCAACACATGTTGTTTCACCAGAGCATCGACCACTTCAATGTTGTGCTGACGAAGAAGCGCTCTCACTTCGCTCTCTTTTCCTTCATGATACTTAACAAAGTAACGTGCAGGTTGCTGCTCGGCTTGATCTTGGCGTTCATCCACGAGAGGAAATCCTTGATTGTTTGCCAAGCTGCTTGAGCTCAGTCCGATTGCCAATAGTGCGGTAGCGCCTACCGCAGACAAAGAAAGTAAGGTCAACTTCTTCATAGCCACTCCTTATTGAAAGGTCAGAGTCCAACTGTTGATGGTGCCTGTGTCTCTTCTGGCACTGTCCACCGCTTTTAGTTCCCATGTACCTTGCGATTCAAAACCAGAAAAATCCGCTTGGAACGTGTTTTTTATATCGTTAGCGCTGCCGCCAGTATTATTGTGAAGTACAACTTCTCCACCAGTCGGTGACGTTAAAGTCACTCGTAGATCACCGATGTAAGTGTGGCTAATATCAACGTCAATACTTACTGTGCCTGAATCACCAGAGCGATCGACTTCTACTGCACTGATTGCGCCAGAAGATTTATTATCTGGAATCGCAACAGGGCTGGTATTTGAGAAGCTAGAGTCCGAAGAGCTACCACCATCAGGTCCATTACAGCCAGCGTCCAAGAACAGCTTCGCCGCTTCAGCATTAACTAGGCCGTGGCCCGTACGGTTGTCTCGACCAGCAACATCAATATCTGTTGCAGTTTTCACTAGGGCATTACGTACTTGCGCTGCGGTACAGGTTGGGTGGTAACTCCACACCAAGCCAGCTACGCCCGTTACGTGCGGTGTCGCCATTGATGTACCATTGTAGTACTCGTAATCTTCACCAGAGGTTGTTGCAACAGTAATTTCCTGACCAACATACCCCAACAGCTCTTGACCAAATGCACGATCAACCGTTACCGAAACCATACGATAAGCGTTGTTTGTGTCTACCAAGAATGGGTTTTGTAAACCAGGTAGTTCAGAGTTGCTGTATACGATTGCAGCTCGCGCACCCGCATTGTAACAAGCCTGAACCGCATCCACTTCAGGGTAGTTTCCTGAAGACTGGTTGCCAATGCGCTCAGTCAAACAAATTTTGCCCGACATATCACCACAGTTAAAGTTACCGCCAGATACATCACAGCTATCTAGCGTTGCCGTTACTGAACCCGCGATTGGATCCGGAACATACGAAGAACCGTTATTGATCAAACGATTGTGAGGAACAATCCCACGATCAAACTGACTTACACCATTCAAGGTAATATCAGAAAGTTTACCTTCACCTACCGTAACCGTTGATAAGATCGCCACACCCGGGCCTGAGATCTCAACTTGATTAGTAGATTGTGAGAACGCCGCATGATCATTTTGATTATCAACAGCCGCAACAGACATCACTGAGTCATAAGAAGCTGGATAGCTGTGCGCTGTATTGCCATCATTACCCGCAGCGGCGATCAATAGAACGCCTTGATCGTAAATATTTTGCAGTGCATTTTGCTCAGTTCGGCTTGATTGACTACCACCAAGGCTCATGTTCACAACGTTAGCACCATTATCGGCACAGGTCTGGATTGCTTTAACAAGCCCAGATGAGTAACCCCAACCCGATTCGTTAAATACTTTCACGATGTGCAAATTAACATTCTGGTTTGGCATCACACCCTTTACACCTTCGGTGTTGGCAATCGCAGCAATCGTACCCGCGACGTGAGTACCGTGGGCATTGTTGTTACCCGGATCACTCCATGATCCCGTACCACTATCGTTAGTACCAGCAACGCGGTTACCGCTTAGGTCGTTGTGCGAAATGTCGTACCCTGAATCGATAATACATACAGTGCGATTACCCGCATTGAAGTCAGCTAGCAGTTGAGCATTAACCGCTTCATATCCCCATGGGGTCGTTTCGCTGAGCAAATAGCGAGGTGGATCGACTTCCACGTATTCCACATCACTACGATTGCGAAGCGGCTCTAAGTCATCGCCATCCAATTCAACGCTGTAAATGGCGCGATTACCCAGTTTTTCCACCTTACGTGCCTTCACCTGTTCTAGAACAGACTCCTGCGCGATTCGTGGCCCCCAGAATGAGTTACCACCCATTGAAGAACGGCTGACTGCATCTTCTTTGAATTTGACGATGTACTTCGTCGGTAACTTAGATTCATCAAATCCCATTGGTGGAGCCGCAAACGCTGACATCGAAGTGGTCAGTGCTATTGCTACGGCAGACAACGAAAATAAGCCTTGTTTTTTACTTGTTGTGTAGTGCATTTGCCCTATTCCTTATTTGAGCTAATTTTTATTCACTATATT
>NZ_WXWS01000217.1:0-26413 GCF_009904715.1 Vibrio sp. V42_P2S4T144
GGTTAGCACTACGCAAACTTGCCAATCTACGATTTCCTTTTAAAGAAAGAGATTGGTTGCGGGGGCCGGATTTGAACCGACGACCTTCGGGTTATGAGCCCGACGAGCTACCAAGCTGCTCCACCCCGCGTCCGACTTGCTGAGCATTATACTCGCAAACAAGTGATTTACAAGTTTGTAAATACATGGTGCCGAGAGAGGGACTCGAACCCTCACACCTAAGGCACTAGCACCTCATGCTAGCGTGTCTACCAATTTCACCATCTCGGCATCAAAACCTTACAGCTTATTGAGGAATTTCATCACCCGCAGGGGCAGGAACTTCACTCGCTGCGTCCTTAACTTGTTCAACAACTGGTTGACCTAACGTTGGGTCTACCCATTGTGATTCAGTCTGGTGCGTAGACATACGACCAAGTAACAAGCTAACGATAAAGAATACGGTTGCTAAAATAGCAGTTGTTCGGGTTAAGAAATTACCTGAGCCGCCAGCACCAAACACTGTGTTTGAAGCACCAGCACCGAACGAGGCTCCCATATCTGCGCCTTTACCTTGTTGAATCAACACAAGGCCAATCACACCAAGCGCTGCCAACAGGTAAATCACAAGTAGAACTGAAAACATTTTTTCCACCTATGTTCCAAATTGTTGAGCCAGCGCCGTTCAAAAGAACAAATCATAATGAACAAGGCTAGCGACCTCCTAACGGGAGGCGGAGCAATACTAGCGAAAGCCAGTAACGCTGACAAGGGAAAATTAGTAAAAAATCAATGCCAATGCGTTAAGCGCTCAAAAAAAGGGCAAAAGATGCCCTTTTCATTCAAGACATGCTTTAACGCAATGATTAACAACTTGCTTTAACAGCCTCAGCGATTTTCAATGCTGAGTGTTGAACTAGTTCACCATCTTCGCCTTCCACCATAACGCGGATCAAAGGCTCAGTGCCAGACTTACGCAGCAGTACACGCCCTTTATCACCAAGTGTCGCCTCTACTTCAGCGACAGCGTTTAATACAGCTGTAGCTTCAAGAGGGTTACTTTCTCCTGAGAAACGGACATTTTCTAAAACCTGAGGATATAATGTCATTCCTTGCGATAGTTCATATAAAGACATATCGCTGCCAATTACAGAAGCAAGTACTTGAAGTGCAGCAACAATCGCATCGCCGGTTGTGACTTTATCTAATAAGATCACATGGCCTGAGTTTTCAGCACCAATTTTCCAACCTTTTTCTAGCAGTTGCTCCATGACATAACGGTCACCAACAGCAGCACGTACAAACGGAATGCCTAGCTGCTTTAAACCATTTTCCATACCCAAGTTAGTCATTAGTGTACCAACAACACCACCCTTTAGCTCACCACGACGAAGTGCATCACGAGCGATGATATAAGCAATTTGGTCACCATCAACTTTGTTACCTAGGTGGTCGACCATAATGATGCGGTCACCATCACCATCAAATGCGAGACCAAGATGCGCTTGCTCTTCAACAACACGCTGTTGAAGAGCTCGTACGTCTGTTGCGCCCACTTTTTCATTAATGTTGATGCCGTTAGGCTCTACGCCCATAGCGATAACTTCTGCCCCAAGTTCTTTGAAAACATTTGGAGCGATGTGGTACGTTGCACCGTGCGCACAGTCTACTACGATCTTAAAGTTCGCAAGGCTCAACTCAGATGGGAAAGTACTCTTACAGAATTCGATGTAACGACCAGATGCATCATTTAGGCGGGTTGCTTTACCAAGCTCAGCAGACTCCACACATTCAATTTCTTTATCTAACTCAGCTTCGATCGCCAATTCGATATCGTCAGGTAGCTTAGTACCCTCAGAAGAAAAGAATTTAATGCCGTTGTCGTAATATGGGTTATGTGATGCAGAAATCACAATACCAGCCTCGGCACGGAAAGTCTGAGTTAAATAGGCCACAGCTGGAGTTGGCATGGGACCAGTAAATGTTGCTTTAAGTCCCGCAGCTGCAAGGCCTGCCTCTAGTGCAGATTCAAGCATATAACCTGAAATACGTGTATCTTTACCTATGATAACTTTCTTTGTGCCTTGTTTCGCTAGTACACGACCAGCAGCCCAGCCAAGCTTAAGTACGAAGTCTGGAGTGATTGGGTATTGTCCTACTTTACCGCGCACACCGTCAGTACCAAAGTAACGTCTTTCATTCGACATAAACTTTCCTTTATTATTTTTAAATATTGTTTTTCGTCATCTCAACAACTTTCATCGCTTCGATTGTCTCTTCAAAGTCATGCACGCGAATGATCTGCGCGCCTTTCATCGCGGCAATCGTAGCACAAACGACACTTGCGTTCGTACACTCTGCCGCTGGCTTGTCTAACAGTTTGAAGATCATGGATTTACGAGACATGCCAGCCAAAATAGGCAGGCCGAATTCATGAAACTTTTCAAGATGAGCAAGCATATGATAATTGTGTTCGATTGTTTTGCCAAAGCCAAACCCAGGATCGAGAATCAGTTGAGATTTATCAATCCCTGCTGCTTCACACGCCGCGATACGTTCTTCTAGAAAAGCCGACACGTCCCCCATTAAATCATCATAATGAGGGTCAACTTGCATGGTCCTAGGCTGACCTTTCATATGCATCAGACAAATTGGAAGGTTTGCTTCTGCTGCGACTTCCAGAGCACCTGGCTCTTGCAGCGAGCGGATGTCATTGATCAAATCAGCCCCAGCATCAATTGCTTGACGCATCACTTCTGCTTTACTGGTGTCAACGGAAATCCATACATCATATTTTTCACGAATGGCTTTGATTACTGGGACAACACGCCTAAGCTCTTCTTCCAAAGACACATCCGGTGCACCAGGTCTTGTTGATTCACCACCAACATCAACAATACTTACACCAGCCTTTATCATTTTATCAACTTGAGCAAGAGCAAGTTCAATTGAGTTGTATTTACCGCCATCCGAAAAGGAATCCGGTGTCACATTTAGAATGGCCATGACATGTGGACGCGAAAGGTCCAAAGATTTGTTATTTGCTGTAATCATCATCATAAACACAAAAACCCCGAGATAACTCGGGGTTTAATATTATCGATACTCTTTATTCAGAGTCTTTCTTTTCAGGCGCTTCGTTAGAAGTTGTTTCAGAAGAGCTAGGCTGTTCTGCATCTTTCGCAGTCTCCGTTGCTTCTTCTTTAACTTCTTGCTTTGCTTGAGGCTTGTCGCTGTCTTCTGGTTTGCTTGCTGAGTTATCACTCCAGCCCGCAGGCTCACGAATTTCAGCTTTGCGCTCCATTAAGTCATCAATCTGGCGAGCATCAATGGTTTCATACTTCATCAGCGCATCTTTCATCGCATGCATGATATCCATGTTCTCTTGAAGAATCTTCTTCGCACGATCGTAGTTGCGGTCAATGATCTGACGAACTTCGTCATCAATCAACTTCGCTGTATCGTCAGACACATGTTTAGTCTGAGTTACACTACGCCCTAAGAACACTTCGCCTTCATCTTCTGCATACAGCAGAGGGCCAAGCTTTTCAGAGAAACCCCATTGAGTAACCATCTTACGAGCAATATCTGTTGCGCGCTCGATATCATTAGAAGCACCGGTTGATACTTTGTCAGCACCGTAGATAAGTTCTTCTGCTAAACGACCACCGTACAAGCTAGAAATCATTGATTCTAGGTGTTGGCGAGACATACTCACGCGGTCCTGCTCTGGAAGGTACATTGTTACACCCAACGCACGACCACGTGGAATGATAGACACTTTGTACACTGGATCGTGTTCAGGAACCAAGCGACCAACAATCGCGTGACCCGCTTCGTGGTATGCGGTTGACTCTTTCACTTCCTCAGACATCACCATTGAACGGCGCTCAGCACCCATCATGATTTTGTCTTTCGCCAGTTCAAACTCAACCATAGAAACGTTGCGCTTGTTACCGCGCGCAGCAAACAGGGCTGCTTCGTTAACTAAGTTTGCTAGGTCAGCACCAGAGAAGCCTGGAGTACCACGTGCGATGAGAGAAGGCTCTACATCACCCGCTAGAGGGACCTTACGCATGTGAACTTTTAGGATCTGTTCACGGCCACGTACATCTGGAAGACCAACTACCACTTGGCGGTCAAAACGACCAGGACGCAGTAACGCAGGGTCCAGCACATCCGGACGGTTAGTCGCAGCGATAACGATAATACCTTCGTTACCTTCGAAACCATCCATCTCAACGAGCATTTGGTTTAGTGTTTGTTCACGTTCATCATGACCACCACCAACACCTGCGCCACGTTGACGACCTACCGCATCGATCTCATCGATAAAGATGATACAAGGTGCGGCTTTCTTTGCTTGTTCAAACATGTCACGCACACGAGATGCACCAACACCAACGAACATTTCTACGAAATCAGAACCAGAGATAGTAAAAAATGGTACTTTCGCCTCACCGGCAATGGCTTTCGCTAGAAGCGTTTTACCCGTACCAGGAGGACCAACCATTAGAACACCCGTTGGAATCTTACCGCCCAGCTTTTGGAAGCGGCTTGGATCGCGTAGGTAGTCCACCAGCTCTTTCACGTCTTCTTTTGCTTCGTCACAACCTGCAACGTCAGCAAAAGTTGTCTTGATTTGTTCTTCGCTCATCATTCGAGCTTTGCTCTTACCAAAAGACATGGCGCCTTTACCACCGCCGCCTTGCATTTGACGCATGAAGAAAATCCATACACCAATTAGTAAGATCATTGGGAACCAAGAGATGAAGATAGTACCAAGCAAGCTTTGCTCTTCTGGAGGCGTGCCTTGTACTTTCACGTTTTGGTTAATTAGGTCATCTAGAAGCTTTTGGTCATACACTGGCATGTAAGTGACCATTTTGGCACCGCCGCCACGACGAACAAAGCTAATTTCACCGTCTTTAAAAGTTGCTTCTTGAATCTGGCCTTGGCCAACTTCCTGTACAAACGTGGTGTAATCCACGGTTCTGCCATTGCTTTCTCCAGGGCCAAAGCTCTGGAATACCGACATCAATACGACGGCGATAACAAGCCACAGAATTAAATTTTTTGCCATGTCACTCAAGGTGTAAGCCTCTCGATAACTAATTGTAATTAAAGGTAGGGTACTACAGTTCATTAACTGTAGCTATAGTGTTAACACGCTCTCAAGAGAGCAAAATGGTTAACCTTTGTAACCAGTGGCTACGACGAAGACCTCTCGAGAGCGAGCTCGCGATGAGTCTGGTTTTCTAATTTTTACGGCTTTAAACATGTCTCGGACTTCTTTCACATACTGATCGAAGCCTTCCCCTTGGAAAACCTTTACGACAAAGCTACCATTAGGCGCTAGAACTTGTCGACACATATCTAAAGCTAATTCAACTAAATACATAGCGCGAGGTTGATCAACAGAATTGTTTCCCGCGATGTTAGGCGCCATATCAGACATTACTACGTCTACCATGGAAGGTTGGATCCTTTCTAGCAAAGCTTCCAATACCGCATCATCACGAAAGTCGCCTTGTAAAAAGCTAACGCCAGCAATCGGGTCCATAGGAAGCAAGTCACACGCGATGATCTGACCACTGTCCCCTACTATCTTAGCAGCATATTGAGACCATCCGCCCGGCGCAGCCCCCAAGTCGACGACTGTCATTCCAGGCTTTAACAATTTATCTTTCGTTTGAATCTCATCGATCTTGAAATAAGCACGTGAGCGGTAGCCTTTTTTTCGGGCTTCATTCGCGTATTTATCATCAAAGTGTTCTTTCAACCAACGACCAGAACTAGCCGAATGTTTTTGTTTACTCATTTTAATCCCAACAAGGCACAAATTGGAGCTATTGTTTTAATAGGCGCTACCTATTACTCAATAAATTATAGTCTTCAGCAATAGATGGCGTTAAAATAGCTTTTTTCAACCCTTATTTTAAAGAAAATTGGCCGCGTAATGAACCTAAGCACCAAACAAAAGCAGCACCTTAAAGGCCTAGCTCACAGTTTAAAACCTGTTGTGCTAATGGGCGCAAATGGACTTACAGAAGCCGTGCTAGCAGAAATTGAAATCGCTCTTAACCATCACGAACTTATCAAAGTAAAAGTTGCTTCGGAAGATCGTGAAACAAAACAGCTAATCATCGACGCTATCGTACGTGAGACGGGCGCTGAAAAAGTTCAGACTATTGGTAAAGTGCTTGTGCTATATCGCCAGTCTGAAGAGCGTAAAATCGAAATCCCTCGTAAGTAACTCTACTTACGTTGCTGAAGAAAAAAGGTCGCCTGAGGCGACCTTTTTGCGTTTTATCAGAGTAGTAATGCTACTCCAAACGACTTAGATATATTCTACTCGGTCAATTTCGAAGTCTTTCGCGCCACCCGGAGTTTGAATAGCAACTTCATCGCCTTCCATCTTACCAATCAGGCCACGAGCAATAGGTGAGCTCACTGAAATGCGACCTGCTTTGATATCGGCTTCGTCATCACCAACGATTTGGTACGTTTTTTCTTCTTCGGTGTCAATATCAATCAAGGTTACGGTTGAACCAAAAATAACTTTACCCGTGTTCTCCATCTTCGTTACATCAATAACTTGAGCAACTGACAGTTTGTATTCAATGTCACGGATTTGTGCTTCACAAATGCCCTGCTCTTCACGAGCGGCGTGATATTCAGCATTCTCTTTTAAATCACCTAGCTCACGAGCTTCAGCAATTGCCTCTGAGATCTGAGGACGTAGTTTAAGTAGACGATCGAGTTCTGCACGTAGCTTTTGCTCGCCACGTAGTGTCATTGGAACTTTTTCCATTTTATAACCTCAAGCCCAAATGGGTCTTTGGACAAAAAAAGCCCACCCTGTCATAGGACTGGGTAGTGCGCTTAAAGATGTATTTCGTTTAGTGTAAACAAACTCCCGGACGAAATCATCTTAATTCGAAAGACAGCAAGACTATGCCTTTTCGGCATAATGATATAACTCACTTTTAGAGCGGTTCTAGGGCGAATCACCTTCTCAATTTATTGAAAAACAACACTGTTCATTACACCAAAAACCTCAAAAAAGATAAAAACTAATCAATGTCAGGCCAATGTCATTGCCAATAATTTCAATCAAAAACAGTAAGTTAAATAAAAACAACGCACAATTGAACAGTGTTCATCAGTGGGATTTATATCATTTTACTAACTCATACGGAAACTTTAGCAGTAAAACATGTCCAGCGAGTTGTTAGATCAATGGCTTACAAGTGCGAACTATATCGCTCAATTAGCCAATTTTGGACCAACAACTTGTGAGAGATCACCTCTCCCCCATACAACAATGATTATGGACAGCTAACTAGGACAAATAAGATGAAAAAGACTCTAATTGCTCTTTCTGTATCTGCAGCAGCTATGGCAACTGGCGTAAACGCAGCTGAACTTTACAACCAAGACGGTACTTCTCTAGAAATGGGCGGCCGTGCTGAAGCACGTCTATCTATGAAAGATGGCGACGCTCAAGACAAATCTCGCATCCGTCTAAACTTCCTTGGTAAACAAGAAATCAATGACAACCTATACGGTGTTGGTTTCTGGGAAGGTGAATTTGAGACTGCTCAAAACGGTACTGTAGACGGCGACGACAAGAGCGATCTAGAAACTCGTCTTGCTTACGCTGGTCTTGGCGGTGCTTACGGTGAGTTCGCATACGGTAAAACTGAAGGTGCACTAGGCGTTATCACTGACTTCACAGATATCATGGCTTACCACGGTAACTCTGCAGCAGACAAACTAGCTGTATCAGACCGTACAGACAACATGATGGCTTACAAAGGCCAGTTTGAAAACCTAAGCGTAAAAGCAAGCTACCGCTTCGCTGATCGTATGGAAAACAAAAACACTGGTGAGTACTACGACAACAAACAAGACGGTTACTCTCTATCTGCAATCTACGCTCTAGCTGACACTGGTCTTGAGCTAGGTGCTGGTTACGCAGATCAAGACAAAGCTAACGAGTACATGCTAGCTGCATCTTACACAATGTCTGATCTTTACTTCGCTGGTGTATTCACTGACGGCGAGAAAATGGAAGATTCAAACAACAGTAACACAGTTGATTACACTGGTTACGAGCTAGCGGGTGCTTACACTCTAGGCCAAACAGTATTTACAACATCATACAACAATGCAGAAACTAACAACGAAACTTCTGCAAACAACTTCGCTGTTGATGCTTCTTACTACTTCAAGCCTAACTTCCGTGGTTACATTTCTTACAACTTCAACCTGATTGATGCAGGTGACAAGTTTGGTTCAACTGACACGAGCAAAACAGTTGCAACTAAGATCGATGCTGAAGACGAGCTAGCTCTAGGTCTACGTTACGACTTCTAATTCCGGTCTTTGACTAGAATATCGAATGCCCGCTTTAAGCGGGCATTTTTTATACTTCATTTTAAGCAGCGCGCCTTTCTCTCGTGTCTCATTCATGAAGACATTTGAAGCATTTCTTTAGTTACCTAGCATATTGAAAGGACTTGCGTATACTCAATCACATAACTCACCTTAGAAAGTATCATTATGCGTTTACGTTGGCCCTTGCTCATATTCTCTTCATTACTTTCTGCTTTTTCACAAGCGTACCCTCATCAAGAGGTGTTGCCTGAAGGCGCCCGCATCAGTTTAGTTGCGGAAAAACTCAGTGAAAATGCTGAGCTTGACGGTGTTCATCCTACCGAACAACTGTTCCCACCAGCGAGTACATTAAAAATCGTCACCGCATTAGCCGCAAAGCTAGAACTGGGGGATAATTTCCGGTTTCGAACCAAGCTGGAAACGTCGAACTCAGATGCAGTGATTTACTTTGTCGGCGACCCAACACTCCAAACCAACGACTTAAAATCACTTCTCACTCTAGCTAAGAAAAATGGCTTAAAACGGATTAACGGTGACCTATGGCTCGATAACAGCGCATTCACTGGTTATAACCGTGCGGTGGGCTGGCCGTGGGATATCTTGGGAGTTTGCTACAGCGCTCCGGCATCGACCATCACACTCAATAACAACTGTGTACAAGCCTCTATCTATACACAAAAAGATGGTGGAACGCGGGTCTACGTACCAGAGCATCAACCTATTCGTGTCACAAGTACCGTAGAAACTGTTTCTAAAACCATTAAGAAAAGTCGTCATTGTGACTTAGGTTTAGTTGCAAATCCCGATAACAACTACAAGCTAACAGGGTGCTTGGTTGAAAGAGACAAACCATTGCCACTGAAATTTGCGGTTCAAGACCCTGAGCGTTACACCAGTCAAAGGTTGGCGACTTTGCTCAAGGAGCTCAACATTGGGGTATCAGGAAAGATTAGGGTCGGTACGGCGCCAGAAAAGCAGCGAAAGCTCATCGCAATGCATCAATCAAAGGCCTTACCAGACATTCTTGAAGATATGCTCAAAAACTCTGACAACTTGATTGCCGACACATTAACCAAAACACTTGGTGCTAAATTTTTCGTTCAGCCAGGTAGTTTTACTAACGGTACAGAAGCGATCAAGCAGATCATTTTCGCCAACACTGGTATTGATATTCGTAATGCGCGCCTAGAAGACGGCTCAGGACTTTCGCGAAATAACCGGATCTCCGCGACCAAGATGGCTGAAATGCTGCGCTATATTTGGAAGCATGAAAACGAACTCAAATTGATTGCCATCATGCCGAAATCAGGTGAATCCGGCACATTAAAGTACCGACAAAGTATGCGAAAACTTCCAATTAAAGGACAGCTGATCGCGAAAAGTGGCTCTATCTACGGGACTTACAATATGGCTGGATATGGCTTGGATAAAAATGGTCAACCTAACACCATTTTTGTTCAGTTTGTTTCAGACTACTTCCCAGAAAAACGGGACGACAACACACCTGTCATCGCCCCGATTACACATTTTGAGCAGCTTTTTTACAATGACATTGTGAACTTTAGTCAGGCAATACCTAAGAAATAGTTCACCACGTTAAAGTAAATCCACATTCCTGAAATATCGACGATAGACGCAAGAACTGGACTCACCAATACGGCTGGGTCCAACTTGCAAGCTCGTGCAATAATTGGCAACAGCCCGCCCAATGTTGTAGAAATGGTGACTTGAATGAACAGCGCAACTGCTATTGCCAGTGCGATATCGGTCAGTTCAAAGCCTCCTGTTGATTGTCCTGCACTAAATAACATAATGCGTCCAATCATCACGATAGCGATCGCTAGCGCAATAAATAGAGCGACTCGGCTCTCTTTCCACAAAACTTCTAACCATTGGCGTTTTTTTAACTCTCCAGTAGCAAGAGCACGAATCACTAAAGTTGCTGCTTGTGTTCCTGTGTTACCACCAGCAGCTGCAATCACTGGCATGTACACTGCAAGTAAAACAAGCTGACTAAGGGTGTCCTCATACTGAGCAATGATCAAGCCTGACACTATCCCTAAAAGAGCCAGTGCAATGATCCACCCAATACGCTGCTTCACGTGCCCCAAAACACTAGTCGATAAATAACCATCAGGTGTATCAACTTCAGACATATGCAGACCTAATTGGTGAGCATAATGACGTGCGCGTTTGTCATGGCCTGCTTGCTCAAGTTGAGCAATAAGACTATTCACATAGCCGACAGAGCAATGCTGTAAAATACCTACAGCCTCATCAATCGGCATAACCGTAAGCAAATGGACTTGTTGCTCTTGCTCGTACTGCAAGAATGCATTGCGAGCTGCACCAATTTCTACTTCAGAAAAGTTTGGTGTTGTTTCAATAAAAGTGTTGTTCATTACCGTCATGGCGAATCTCCCGATTGGCATTGGTAACGACCATCGACAAAGCATGAAAAGCCACTCTTGCACGCTAAAAGTCAGACAACAAATAAGATGCACAGAGAAAACCAATGCGAATGCACTGTCTATTCAGAATGTATGAAGGAAATAACGAGAAAAAAATTAGAAAAGATGCCTCACCACTTAGGTAAGGCGGAGATCGCCAATACCGAAGCGGGTTATTTCGCTCCCTTAATCTTACTCACCCAACGACTGGGAGGATGGTCGGTATTGTTCATGTAAATCTCCGATAGCGCTGCCATTATTGGCAGCGCAAGTATAGTAGCAAAGTTCATCAGGTATGGAAGTTTTACTTTGCCGTTTTTGCTAAATTTTCATACAAAAAAAGCGCCCTTCGGACGCTTTCATTTGCAGTCATTATGGATTACTGAATAGTAATACGAGCAAATTTACGTTTGCCTACTTGGAACACGTAAGTACCCGCTTCTGGAGCAAATTTGCTGTCCGCAATTTTTTCACCATCAATCTTCACAGCGCCCTGCTTAACCATGCGCATCGCATCTGACGATGATGGACATAAACCTGCTTCTTTCAACAGATTACTCACTGGGCGACCTGCGTCAAAGTCAAACTCTGGCATTTCATCAGGAATTTGGTTCTTCGCAAAACGGTTTACGAATTCTTGCTCTGCTGCATCGGCATCGGCTTCACTGTGGAAACGAGCAATAATTTCTTTTGCTAGCAATACTTTGATGTCACGAGGGTTTTTGCCCGCTTCTACATCAGCTTTGAATTGAGCAATCTCTTCCAGAGGACGGAAAGAGAGCAGCTCGTAGTAGCTCCACATTAAGTCATCAGAAATAGACATGATTTTACCAAACATTTCGCTTGGCGCTTCGCTGATACCGATGTAGTTGTTTGCTGACTTAGACATCTTCTTCTCGCCATCAAGGCCCACTAGAAGCGGCATCATCAGTACAACCTGAGGTTTTTGACCGTGAGACTTTTGCAGCTCACGACCCATTAGAAGGTTGAACTTCTGGTCTGTACCACCTAATTCAACATCCGTTTCCATTGCTACTGAGTCCCAGCCTTGTAGAAGTGGGTACATGAACTCATGAATAGCAATTGGCTGACCACCCGCGTAACGCTTTTTAAAGTCGTCACGCTCTAGCATACGAGCAACGGTTTGGTTTGCCGCAAGGCGAATCATACCTTCTGCGCCCAGTTCAGACAGCCACTCAGAGTTAAACTGAATTTTAGTCTTTGCAGGATCGAGAATTTTGAACACTTGCTCTTTGTACGTTTCAGCGTTACGCAATACGTCTTCGCGACTTAGCGGTGGACGAGTTGTGTTTTTACCTGTTGGGTCACCAACCATTGCAGTGAAGTCACCGATTAGGAACGTCACTTCATGACCTAGTTCTTGGAACAAGCGAAGCTTATTGAAAATAACCGTATGGCCTAGGTGAATGTCAGGTGCTGTTGGATCAGCGCCCAATTTAATACGTAGAGGACGGTCTTCTTTTAGTTTTGCGATTAGCTCTTCTTCTGGAATCAGCTCTTCAACACCGCGCTTAATCTCGGCTAGTGCAGCTTCAATGCTCGCCATTCTTGTTCACTCCCACAGATTTGGCAAAAATATAATAGCTGAACATATTACTTGAATAGCGATGCATTTTGAAACACGTTAGACTAGGTAGTTGTCACTTTTTCCGTTTAATTTAGCAATCAAGTACCTCATGCATTCGATTTTTGTCCGACTTCCACTCTTGCACAAAGTATTGATCGGTTTTTTTAGTGCGCTGATTATCTTCGCGCTCTTCTTTTTACCTGATCCGCAAGACCTAGACCCGCAGCAGAGCCGATTAAAAGTTGGTCAACATTATCCTGTGCCAGTTTCCCTCGAACTCAGTGCACTAAATAGTTCATCGCCTGCGGTTCCCGCCGTGCTGCGCTGGGAGACATACAAGGTAAAAAATGGCGAGAGTGCTGCCATCTTATTTAGTCGCGTAGGGCTTTCTGCTCGTCTATTACATGAACTGGTCTCATCAGACAAAGAAGTAGAAAAACAGTTAACTCGGCTTCGACCTGGTGACCGATTGCAATTTGGCTTTGACGAAAATAACGACTTGGTGCAGCTAAGAAGGACACTAAGCGCGTTCGAGACTTTTCGTATCACATTAAAAGACGGCAAGTACGTTTCTGAAGTTGATAAGAAAGAAGTCGACTTCCAGTACAACTACGCAGAAGCCACCATCAAATCAAACTTTTGGAATGCAGGAATATCTTCTGGATTAAATGGTAACCAAATCATGGAACTGGCTGGCATATTTGGTTGGGACATCGACTTTGCTTTAGATATTCGTAAAAACGATAGCTTCCGAGTACTTTACCAAGAGGAAGTGGTAGAAGGAGAAGTAATCGGCCGTGGAAAAATCATTGCTGCGATCTTTAAAAACCAAGGCGATACCTTTACCGCAATATTGGATCAGAAAAGCGGCAAGTATTACGACGAAAATGGGCGTGCAATGAAAAAAGCATTCTTACGCGCGCCGTTGGATTTCCGTCGAGTTTCGTCTAACTTCAACCCACGCCGCTTACATCCAGTGACGGGACGCGTTCGTCCTCATAGAGGCACGGACTATGCAGCACCAGTGGGCACCCCGATTTGGGCGGCTGGTGATGGTGTCGTTCAAAAATCGTCTTACAACAAATTTAATGGTAACTACGTTTTCATTAAACATAGTAATACTTACATTACCAAGTACCTGCACTTAACCAAACGTACTGTACGAGCTGGTCAACGCGTTAAGCAAGGCCAAACCATCGGTACGCTTGGCGGAACTGGCCGTGTAACTGGCCCTCACCTGCACTATGAGTTCCTTGTGAATGGTGTCCATAAAAACCCGCGCACGGTGAATTTGCCACAATCTAAATCCCTGACAGGAAAAGCGAGACAAACTTTCATGGCAAACGCGAAAGTTAGCATGGACAAGCTTGAACGCTACAGCAAACTGCTAGCAATGAAGTAAGGCAAGGTATTGAAAAGGGCAGCTTCGCTGCCCTTTTTGTTTTGTCGATATCATCACGATAAAGCTTACTGTTCGGAGTGATGCTCTCTCCCGAGCATAAGCAAACACGGTGTCAGAACTAACGTTAGCAAAGTCGCAAACGCCAAACCACCCGCGACAGCGGTCGCAAGCTGAGACCACCATTGAGTGCTTGGTGCGCCAAACTCCACTTTCTGATTAACTAAGTCGATGTTCATTTCTAACACCATTGGCAATAAGCCTAATATGGTGGTCACCGTCGTAAGTAAAACGGGTCTTAAACGCTGCACACCCGTACGCAAAATAGCCTCAGATTTTTCTAAGCCACGTTTACGCATCTGATTATAAGTATCGATTAAAACAATATTGTTGTTTACCACGATACCAGCCAACGCAATCACTCCAATTCCCGACATAATGATGCCAAATGGCTTTTGGAAAATAAGTAACCCGGCGAAGACACCAACGGTAGAAAACAGCACTGCACTAAGGATTAAGAAAGCTTGATAAAAGCTATTAAACTGCGTAATTAAAATCAAAGCCATCACACCAAGCGCGACAATAAAAGCATTTTGCAAGAATGCTGATGAGTTTTCCTGCTCTTCATTTTGACCCCGAATCTTATATTCAATGCCTTCCGGTAAGTCGAGCTGTTCCATTCCAGCGGCAATCTTAGGTAACTCAAGCGCCAAATTGTAACCTTCCACCATATCCGCTTTAATATTGATAACTCGATGACCGTCGACCCGACGAATAGTGTCTTGCTTATGATCTGGTTTGATTTGAGCAAAATTCGTAATCGGTACCAGACCAGCTGCCGTTTTCACTCTCAGTTGATCAAATCGACCTATGTCGCGCTTATCTTGCGGATAGCGCACCAAAATATCGACTTCTTCATCCGCATCATCGGGCAAATAATCGCCTATTTTCAAGCCGTTCGTAACAAACTGGACGGTATTCCCGACTAAAGTAGCATCCGCTGCAAAGCGAGAGGCGTCATCTCGCTGGATATCAATTTGCCAATCAATCCCTTCCTTATTAGTGGTATCACTCAAGTTGGTCAGTGCAGGATTACCATCAGCCCAATGTCGTACTTTTTTGGCTGCTTCATCTAACGCACTAACACTCAAATTTCGTGATGACACTTCAATCACGAGATCATGCTCGACAGGCGGTCCTGCGTCCGGGAATTTATACTCAAGTTCAACACCATAAAAGCGGTCTGTCGTCTCTTTTAGTTCCTCAATAATGGTTTTCACTTTGCGTCGATACTGCCAATCCACAGGCGTTATTTGAATCTGGCCAATCTCGTCCCCATTATCGCTCGATCCTGTGCGCGTGTAGACACTTTCAAACTCGTCATGACCGAGCATCACCTTCTCGATTTCGCGCATAACAACATCTTTTTCGTGAATTGACAAGTCACCATAAGAACGAACTTTAACGGTAAAAAAGGCAGGGTCCACTTCAGGGAAAAACTCTGCACCCAAGCCAGCTTTGTTGTAAGTGAAGCCGACACCTGCCGCTAGCAGTATCGCGCTGAGTAAGACTTTCCATGGATGACGAATCGCTACCGACAGAGTCTGGTAATAAAGCTTGGTAATGCCTGTCGCTTTTTCAAAGTTGCCGTTATGCAGCTCAACCATTTCTCGCTGAGCTTTCTGATTGACTACTTGAGGCTTGCCAATGATCCCACCGATGACAGGAACGAACAATAAAGCCATCATCAGAGAAGCGGCCAAAGTAGCAATTAAAGTAAGTGGTAAGTACTTCATGAACTCACCAGTGATGTCTGGCCAGAAAAGTAACGGAGCAAACGCAGCCAATGTGGTTGCTGTGGATGCGGTAATAGGCCAGGCCATTCGCTTTGCGGCATCTCGATAGGCTTCTTTACGTGGCGTTCCTTCTTGCATGCGCCGATCTGCAAACTCTGTCACCACAATGGCACCATCCACCAACATGCCTACTGCCATAATTAAAGCAAACAGTACGACGATATTGACCGTCAGCCCAAATACCGATAACACCAACAACCCAGTCAAGAACGATCCTGGAATAGAAATCCCCACGAGAAGCGCGGTCCTAACCCCCAATATGGCAATAATGACGATAACTACGAGGATAATTGCGGATAAGATATTGTTTTGTAGATCACTGAGCATCAATTTGACATCGTCGGATTGATCCCAAGTGTATTTAACTTGCAAATTGTCGGGCCACTCGGCGCGCTTCTGTCCCTGAGCCAGTATTTCTTTTACCAGCTCAACCGTTTCAATGATGTTTTCCCCTGCCCGTTTTTTTACGTCCAAAACGATGGCAGATTCGCCATCTAAACGAGCAAAACTTTCAGGATCGCGAAATGCACGCCGTACTGTCGCCACATCGCCAAAAGTGATCACCTCTTTGCCATTCACCTTGATCGGTAGTTCAAGCACATCTTTCAGTGAATCAAAAACCGATGGGACTTTTACCGAAAAGCGTCCATACCCAGTATCGACAAACCCCGCAGCCACAACTCGGTTATTCAAGGCAATTAAATTATAGATATCCGCTTGATCGAGACCGTAGCTTTCCATCAATAGCGGATCGACAACTATCTCCACGATGTCTTCGCGATCCCCTGCGATTTCAACTTCAAGAACCTGACGGAAACTCTCCAAACGATCACGTAGCGTTCTGGCAATCTGTACAATGGTCCGCTCTGGTACGGTGCCATATAGAACAACAGTTAAAACAGGCTCTTCAGATGCAAACGTGACTTCATTTACCGTTGGCTCATCACTGTCCTCTGGTAATTTTGGCTTTGCAAGATCAACCGCATCACGCACATCTGTCATCGCTTTATCAAGATCCACTCCGACACTAAATTCCAGCGTCACCGAAGCATGACCTTCTGATGCCACAGAGGTCATCTCTTTTACGCCTTCAATTGAACGCAGCTCTTGCTCTATTGGCCGAACTAATAAACGTTCGGCATCGACAGGAGAAATGCCTTGATGTCCAACAGAAACATAAATGATCGGAATGGTAATATCAGGGCTCGATTCCTTGGGGATTGTGACGTAAGTAATGACACCAGCAATTAATATCATCACCAACAATGTCAGCATAGTGCGAGCGCGAGATAACGCAGCATCAATCAGAGTGTACATAGGTGCTCCTTACTGCTCATTAGCCGCTTCAATAACTACGTCATCAACTTTATTGGCCAGTACTTGATCACCATCTCGCACAAAACCTTGTCCCAGCACGATAATGTCTGCACGCTCTCCTAACCCAGAGAGCCACACACCATCATCCTCGGCCTTAACGAGTTGAATTGGAACAAACTCAACATACTCATTACGCAGTGTCTTGACACCTAAGTTACCTTCTTCATCTAGTGCTAACATGGCAGCCGTAATCTTTACTGCCAACACTTCACTCAAAGGCAGCTGTACTTCTGCGCTCATACCAGCAGGAATTCTTGCGTCTTGATTATCAATTTCGATTTCAATTGGAAATGTATTAGTAGAAGCAGAAGAAACACGTCCAATGTAGCGCACACGACCTTGATGATGCTGTTGGTTAATGGTTCTTACGTCGGCTTCTAGGCCTTCCTTAAGGTATTGTATATGCCGTTCACTGACATCGGCTTCAATCACTAAAGTATCCAAATCAATGACCGTCGCAATAGGATCGCCAATCCCGACAAAATCACCTAACTCAACAAAGTGGTGATCTACGATGCCATCAAATGGCGCTTTAACCTCAGTATTTCTTAAAGCCGTTTGCACGTTACTCAAATTCGCACGTGCATCTACCAACGCTGCTTGCGCTGTCGCAAATGCAACCTCACCTTGCAGTCCACGACTTTTTAGCGATTTAGCTGCATTAAACTCTTTCTCTTTAACCAACAGCATCGCCTGGGCCCGTTTAAGTTGAATGCCAAGGTCGCGCTTATCGATGTTTGCGATCACTTGTCCCTGTTTGACCGCTTGGCCTTTCTTTATGTTAAGACTGACTATTTTACCGGCAACTTCGGCGCCAAGACGCGCTTGACGATTGGGCGCTGTTCGTCCATACAATTCAATGGTTTTACTGGTAGGTTCGGCAAGAAAAGTATCAAACATCACCTTTGCAAGTGGTGTTGTGTTCGTGGATGTTGAAGAGTTAGGATGATCATCCTGTGCTTTGAGTTGGCCGATGGTTAGCCATGCAACAAGAAGTAAGACGAGGATAAGAGATACTAGCCAAGGGCGCTCGACAATTCGGCGTCCAAAAGAAAGTCCAGACATATAAAGTCCTTTTTATTATTTCTCTGCATATCTGCGAGCGTGCGCTTTACGTGACATCCTTCTACATAAAGCACAGGCAGCCATTAGCTGCCTGTTAGGTGTTAATTACACACTGAACGATGCACCACAACCACATGTTGTCGTTGCATTTGGATTATTTACGAAGAAGCGCGCTCCTTCCAACCCTTCTGTGTAGTCAACAATACCGCCAACGAGATATTGCAGACTCATAGGGTCTACAACCAGTGTTACACCACTGTTTACGATTGTCGTATCGCCTTCGTTTACATTTTCATCAAAAGTAAAGCCGTATTGGAAGCCGCTGCAGCCGCCGCCAGTAATGTATACGCGCAGTTTCAATGCTGGGTTTTCTTCTTCAGCAATCAATGCTTTAACGCGAGATGCTGCTGCGTCAGAAAAAGATAATGGTACGTTTACTTCGCTCACGAAGACCTCTCTCACTCGTGTAATGCGTCAAGCCTGAAGCAAGACGTCAAATTTGTGCTAATTGAGACGATTATCCAATACCTGACAAACTCGTTCAAGTATTCGCCGCCGATTCTTTATAACAGATGCGGATATATAAGATTACACTGCGAAACAACACATAAATTAAGCAAAACGTTTCTAACTTGATTATAGCTAGGTACAATGCGCTCCACTTGGTCCGAGCAATCAAAAGAGGATAACCCCATGACCAAATCATCAGAGCTGTATCAAAAAGCTCAGCAAACCATCCCTGGCGGTGTCAATTCACCAGTTCGTGCATTCAACGGCGTTGGCGGCTCTCCGCTATTTATCGAACGAGCAGACGGTCCACTGATTTTTGATGCCGATGGTAAAGCGTATATTGATTACGTTGGCTCTTGGGGTCCAATGATTCTTGGCCACAACCACGCGGTTATCCGCGAAGCAGTAATTGATGCAGCGCAACGCGGTCTTAGCTTCGGTGCGCCAACAGAGCTTGAAATCGCGATGGCAGAATTAGTTTCTGAGCTTGTTCCATCAATGGAGCAAATCCGCATGGTAAGTTCTGGTACTGAAGCTACTATGAGCGCGATTCGCCTTGCACGTGGCTTCACCGGTCGCGACAAGATCATGAAATTTGAAGGTTGTTACCACGGCCACGCTGACAGCTTGCTAGTAAAAGCAGGTTCTGGAGCACTAACTCTAGGCCAACCAAGCTCTCCTGGCGTTCCTGCAGATTTTGCTAAGCACACGCTAACAGCAACATTCAACGACCTAGATTCTGTACGCGAGCTATTTGCTGCTAACAAAGGCGAAATTGCTTGTATCATCGTTGAGCCAGTAGCAGGCAACATGAACTGTATTCCACCAGTGGAAGGCTTCCACGAAGGGCTACGTGAAATCTGTGATCAAGAAGGCGCGCTACTAATTTTTGATGAAGTAATGACAGGCTTCCGTGTTGCTCTAGGCGGCGCGCAAGCACACTACAACATCAAACCCGACCTAACGACACTGGGTAAAGTGATTGGTGGCGGTATGCCAGTAGGTGCTTTCGGTGGCCGTAAAGAAGTGATGCAATACGTTGCACCTACAGGCCCAGTTTACCAAGCTGGTACCCTTTCCGGTAACCCTGTCGCAATGGCAGCAGGCTACGCATGTTTGAACCTTCTAAAAGAAGAAGGCAACGAAAAGCGCCTAGCTTCTAAAACGAAACAACTTGCTGAAGGCTTTAAGTCTCTAGCAGAAAAACACGGTATTCCGCTAGTTGTTAACCAAGTGGGCGGTATGTTCGGCTTCTTCTTCACTGACCAGGAAAAAGTAACTTGCTACGAAGACGTAACGAAGTGCGATGTAGAACGCTTCAAGCGTTTCTTCCACTTAATGCTAAAACACGGTGTCTACCTTGCGCCATCTGCGTTTGAAGCGAGCTTTACTTCACTCGCTCATGGTTCAAAAGAGATTGATGCCACACTAGAAGCGGCTGACCGCTGTTTTGCTGTTCTTGCAGAAGAAGCGAAATAATCGCTAAAAACGGCGATAACGCATTTAGAAAAGGACCGTAACGGTCCTTTTTTATTGCCAATTCAAAATAACCAATATCGCTAATACCCCAACGACAATGCCAAACCACGGTATTCGCTTAGCTTTTTTCTCAGTTTGACACTTTTTATCACCGTTGCAACAACCCATAGCTCATCTCTTGATTGATAACCGACTGATTTGTAGTCATTATAGCAAGGTACATCGCCCTGCTCTAATTCGGCATTGTCATAAGCTTGAAAGAGTTAAGAGTGCAAAGTAATAAAGGTTACACGCCATCATTGAAGGCATAAACCGTAAACGTCACCTGTAAGTTGGACTAATACCATGCCAAATAATGTAAAAATAACGTCGAGTCACCGAGTACTAATGGTTGCTTTACTCGCCGCTGCTTTTGCTTGCTACTTATTGGTTGAGCCATATATCAATTCAATTGTGATGGCTTTTATCATTTCTTTGCTCATGTTTCCGATACACGAATGGTTTGAGCAGAAAATTCCCAAGCACCCCAATATGGCGGCACTGCTGTCATGTGTCGTCTTGACGTTTATTATTGTTATCCCGCTTTTATTTGTGTTTGCCGCCATTGTTCAGCAAGGCTCTGTTTTCTCACAAAATACATATAATTGGGTTACCAATGGTGGTATCCAAGATATATTCCAACATCCTTTCGTTATCAAAGGCTTAGCGATTGTTAATGAGTACTTACCTTTTGATAAAATCGAGCCCAAAGCCATTGCTGAGAAAATTGGTCAATTTGCCACATCGTTTGGCTCTAACTTAGTCGCTATCAGCGCAAAGATTTTAGGAGACGCAACCAACTTCCTAATGAACTTCTTCCTAATGCTGTTTGTGCTGTTTTTTCTGCTTCGTGACCACGACAAAATTATCTCTGCGATTCGTCATATCCTGCCACTCTCACGTAGCCAAGAAGACCGCATATTGACAGAGATAGAGCAAGTTTCTAAATCAGCCGTAATGGGCTCATTCATGACGGCGATTGCTCAAGGTTTGGCTGGCGGCATCGGTATGTGGCTCGCCGGCTTCCCTGGGCTATTTTGGGGAACGATGATGGGCTTTGCATCATTCATTCCAGTGGTAGGAACCGCGCTAATCTGGATTCCTGCAGCAGCGTACTTGTTCTTAACAGGCGATATGACTTGGGCTATCTTTTTGACGGTGTGGAGTGTAGTTGTCGTTGGCTCTATAGATAACCTATTGCGCCCGTTGCTAATGCAAGGCAGCGCCGGCATGAATACCCTTATGATTTTCTTCTCATTACTGGGTGGTCTGCATCTGTTTGGTTTGATTGGTCTTATCTACGGCCCACTTATTTTTGCCGTGACCATGGTACTGTTTAATATCTACGAGGAAGAATTCAAAGACTTCCTTAACCAACAAGACAACAGCTAGTCACCGCTTAATCACTTCAAGCTTGGGGCAGATTGTGCGAAAATCTGCCCCAAATTATTTCTGATGAACCAAATTTATGTCTGCTTATATCGCTCCTAGCCAAATAGCTCAGCGCCAACTTGAATACTTCAACGGAAAACACGTTTTAGTCGCTGGTGAAGTTGAAGACCTATTTCCTCTTGAGTTAGTAGCTCATTGTGAGTCTGTTGAAGTGTTTACTTCCAACTATAGCTACTACCGCCAAATTCAAACCTCTGACAAAGTGAAAAGTCATTTTGGCTCTGTGTTTGATGTTGAAACAAAAGCAGACATGGTCCTTTTATACTGGCCAAAAGCAAAAGCCGAAGCAGAATACTTGCTGGCGATGTTGATGGCGAAACTGGGCATTAACACCGAAATCGTCATCGTTGGTGAAAACCGCTCCGGCATCAAGAGCATCGAGAAGATGTTCCAAGAATACGGCCCTGTGAACAAGTACGACTCTGCTCGTCGCTGCTCATTTTACTGGGGTAATTGCCTCAATGAACCCAAACCTTTCAACCAAACAGATTGGTTTAAGTCTTACACTGTTACGCTCGGTGAGCAGTCGCTAGCGGTTAAGAGCCTACCTGGCGTATTCAGCCATGGCGAATTCGACTTAGGTAGCCGATTGCTGCTTGAAACCTTACCTAAGCTTTCGGGCAAAGTGCTAGACTTTGGTTGTGGTGCAGGTGTGCTCGGTGCGTTTATGGCGAAAGCGAATCCAGAGATCGCGATTGAGATGTGTGACATTAATGCTTATGCGATCACTTCTAGCCAAGCCACATTAGAAGCGAATGGTTTATCCGGACGCGTATTTGCATCAGATATATACTCGGATACCGCAAAAGACTACCGCTTTATTATCAGCAACCCGCCATTCCACAGTGGTCTAGACACAAATTACAACGCAGCGGAAACCTTGTTGGGTCAGGCACCACAATATTTAACCAAAGACGGCGAAATGGTGATTGTCGCGAATAGCTTCTTAAAATACCCACCAATTATCGAGCGGGCGTTTAATAATTGCGAGACGCTAAATAAGACCAATAAATTTTCTATCTACTACGCGAAAAAATCATAACTTCCCCCCGCGCGGGCACAAACCTGCGCGATTTTTTCTCATAAATTCAACACTCATAAGAAAAACTGCGTCACCCTGCACGCTTTACAACTAACTTTCTTGTCAAAGAAAAAAAACTCGTTAATTTTGTTAATTCTATCTAGTTGAACATCTTATCCGTTTTTAACGAGAACCTCGGCAGCGAAGTATGTTTTAGAACTGCCCATTATGAGTTGTAATCTTATCCATGTTTAAATTCTACAAAAAACAGAAATTTAAGCGCCTTCAGAGTACACTGATGACCGCATTTCTGGTGCTCAGTATCACACCTCTTACCATTACTGCGATCTTTTTCTTGCAGTCCCACAGTAAAGATCTGCAAGAACAAAGCACCTCGCACTTACTGTCTGTTCGAGATACAAAACAGCAGCAAATCATCGACTACTTTGAGGCACGAGAAACCGAAGTCATGGGCTTTGTGCGCTCAGAGTTGGCTTACGCCAGTGGTGGCCGATTCTACGGTCTCGTCAATGCTTTTAGTCGTTTAGGCAATGATATTGAAGAGTCTCGTAAAAACGCCCAACAGCGCTACATCGAGGGCAGCGGAGACCAAATCAAAACCTCAACGTTACCCGAGTCATCCAACTATGTAGGAAGTGAACGTTACAGACTTTTGCACAAACGCTATCATTGGGCCTACTTGGAGCTCCTCAAGCGCTCTGATTTTAATGACATTTTGCTGGTCGACATCAATGGTAACGTCACCTACTCGATCAACAAAGACGATAACTACGGAACGAACTTGTTATCAGGCCCCTACAAAGACTCGGCACTTGGCAAAACTTTCAAGCGTCTCGCCGATGATGTGACTGAACGTCGAAAAGTAAACGAAGACTACACTCCTGTGATTGTGTCTGACTTCGAGCTGGAAGGGGGTAAATCAGTCGCTTGGCTAGGTGCACCAATTGTTCAGCAAGGTTATCTACACAGCTATGCCATGTTCCGCTTGCCAAATAATGGCATCACTAAGTTAGCCGCAGACGCTAATCGAGAGTCATCCATTAACACCCTGCTGGTTGGAAATGATCACCAACCTCGCACAATTAACACGAAACAAGACGACATTAAGAACAGTTTAGAAGTGATCGATAAAGCACTCTCTGGTGCGTTTGGTGTCGGCACTTACACGAACGGCTTAGGTGAAGAAATCATCGCGGCTTATGCACCGATTGAAACTCGTGGTGTGATTTGGGCGCTCGTCGTACAGTTACCAGAAAACGAAGCTTTCGCTCGTATCCATCAACTCGAAAAACTATTCGTTATCGCTATGTTGATCGCCATTATCCTTGTGGTGATAGCTTCTCACTATTTATCAAACTTTATCACTTCTCCGTTGCTGAAATTGACTTGGGTTGCCGAAAAGGTCTCTGCAGGGGATCTTGATGACACGTCTTTTAATACGGTTCGTAAAGATGAAATTGGTCGGCTTGCGTTAAGCTTTGAACGAATGCAACGCTCTATTCGAGAGAAGATTCAAACCATTAAGAAGCAAAATGAAGAACTAGAAAGCAACATACAGATCATTCAAAAACAGAATGAAGAACTGCAATTGGCCGATAAATTAAAAGATGAATTCTTAGCCACGACTTCTCATGAACTTCGTACACCGTTACACGGCATGGTCGGGATTGCTGAAACCTTAGCGTCCGGCGCCAATGGTGCGATCCCCGCTAGCCAGAAATATCAGCTTGATATCATCATTAAAAGTGGTCAGCGTCTCGCTAATCTAGTCGATGACTTGTTGGATTATCATAAAATGCGTTATGGAAGCATGGATATCCAGAAATCAGCAGTGAGTTTGGGCAGTGCAACACGATTGGTTTTAGAGCTTTCTAGCCATTTACTCGGAAGTAAAACCATCCGCATCATCAACCAAGTCCCAGCGGATTTAAAAGCAGTGTCAGCTGACCCGCAACGCCTTGAACAAGTGCTATATAACCTGATTGGCAATGCGATTAAATACACCTCAGAAGGTAAAATTGTTATCTCCGCTAATGTGGTAGATGATCATGTACGCGTACAAGTTGTGGATACTGGACAAGGAATTCCCGCAGAACAACTTGAACATATTTTTGAACCACTCATCCAAGCAGGGCAAGACGCGAGCCGTTATCGTCAAGGTGCAGGACTTGGGCTCTCCATTAGCCGTCAATTGATCGAATTAATGGGAGGCTCGTTATACGTCAGTAGCCAACCAATGGTCGGAACTACCTTCAGTTTCACTTTACCGCTCGCCAGTGAAGAAGAAATCCAAGCAACCCAGACTCTAGCTGCGCACGGACACTTCCAAATCCCTGAAGTTAATGTAGAGAACCGCGAAGACTTATCACTTCCAGAGAACCCAGACGGCCCGTTACTGTATGTTGCTGACGATGAACCAGTAAACTTACGCGTGCTTGAAAGCTTTTTACGTTTAGAGGGCTATCGTGTGCGTACCGTCTCCGATGGGCCAGAAACGTTAGCGCTCGTCGAGCAAGAGAAGCCGGAACTTCTGTTATTGGATATCATGATGCCAGGCATGAGCGGCTACCAAGTTTGTAGTGAACTACGTGAAACCTATGATCATGCCGAGTTGCCAATCATTATGCTCACCGCACTCAGTCAAACAGAAGATCGTGTAAGAGGTTTTGAAGCAGGAGCCAACGACTATTTATCGAAACCATTTAATAAACAAGAGTTGGCGGCACGTATCCAAGCGCATTTAACGGCAAGTAAAGCAGAAATGCGCCATATGGAAAACAAAGTGCTAGAGTCTGAACTTAGACAGCGAGCAGTCGTTGAAGCAAGCTTACTTGAGACTCAAGGTCGTTTGTTGGAACAGCTAGAATCGGCTCCTGAAGCTATCATCTGTCTACGTGAAGACAAGCGTATTCGCTTTGCTAACGAAGCTGCTTGTAAGCTATTCAAGCGCAGCTTAGAACAGCTAAAGCGCTCATCTGCTGATGAGCTGATTGCCCCTAAATATCTAACCGTCAAACAACCTCATTACTGTGGAAAGATTGATATCTATATTGAAGATATTCGTCAGAACATCGAAGCAGACATTCTTAAGCTCCCTGAAGGTTCAGGGTTAGATATCATGTACATCTTTAATGTCGGCGGTGGAGCCAGTGCCGCTCGCATACATAATCTAGAAACCGCCGTAGAAGTGCTTTCAAGTTATGCATTTGATGGTGACAAAGACCAATTGCAAAAGCTAAAAGAGCTTGGCGGAGAATTTACGCGCCTTGCAGACAAAGCACTCGGTAATAAAAAGGACAAGCAAGAACTTATGCGGGAAGTTCTAGTCGACGCAATGACACATGCTTTAGAGTATTGGGAATCTGTATCGGGTGAAAGTAAATTCGCATTTGCAGAGCAAAGTGGCTTGTGGCGCGTTTATCTAGACCGAAGTACTTTACAAACACGCACCTTAGATAAATACATGCGTATAGAAACATTACCCAAAACACCACGTTGGAGAACGGTGCTAAGCTCGATAGAGTTCATTCTCGAACACTGCAAAGAACAGAGCCCCGAGAGAGCATACATAGAAGCACAACGAGATAAACTACAGCGACTATTGACCAGCTAATATTTATCAAAAAAACTAGCCCAGCGTGCATGCTGGGCTTTTTTGTTATTCGAGTATTCCCTTCCTAGAGATAAAAGAGACCGCCTCTTCCTACCCCATTACCATATTTCCAATAACGAACATTCGGTTAGACAACGCTATCTATTGTTGGTCTTCAAAAC
>NZ_WXWS01000448.1:0-23979 GCF_009904715.1 Vibrio sp. V42_P2S4T144
CTATGAAGGTGTTTAGTCAAGACGGGAAGCTGATCGCACAGTTCGGTGAAAAGCGTCGTATTCCTGTTACTTATGACGAAATTCCTCAAGACTTAATTCACGCGCTCATCGCAACCGAAGATAGCCGTTTCTACGAGCATCCCGGTATCGACCCTATCGGCATCACTCGTGCAGCTGTTGTTGTTGCGGTTTCAGGCTCGGCTAAACAGGGTGCAAGTACGATTACGCAACAGCTAGCTCGTAACTTCTTCTTATCTAATGAGAAGAAGATCATGCGTAAGATTAAAGAGATTTTTATTGCTATCCATATTGAGCAGCTTTTAAGTAAGCAAGAAATCATGGAGCTTTATGTCAATAAAATCTTCCTTGGTTACCGCTCATATGGCTTTGGTGCTGCCGCTCAAGTGTATTTTGGCAAGAGCCTTGATGAATTGACGTTAAGTGAGATTGCAACACTCGCAGGTATGCCAAAAGCGCCATCAACCATGAACCCAATTTACTCTCTTGAGCGCGCAACAAAACGCCGTAACGTTGTATTAATGCGAATGCTTGATGAGAAATACATTACACAAGAGCAGTATGACGAAGCACGCAATGAGCCTATTGTGGCGCGTTATCATAGCGCTGAGATTGAGCTTTCCGCACCTTACGTAGCAGAGTTGGCTCGTGCATGGGCAGTAAAAGAATACGGTGAAGAAGAAGCTTACACCTCTGGCTTGAATATCTACATGACTGTGGATTCTAAACTGCAAGATGCTGCAAATACGTCTGCGGTAAATAACCTCTTGTCATACGATGAACGTCATGGCTACCGTGGTGCAGAAAGTGTGCTTTGGAAAGAAGGGGAAGCGGCCTGGGACAATGAACAAATAGAAAAGCACCTGAAGAAACAGCCAACTTATGGTGACCTTTACCCTGCGGTTGTGACGAAAGTCGATGATAAGACCGCGCAAGTATGGGTTAAGAACCATGAAGAGCAAACCATCCCTTGGACTGGAATGCACTGGGCGCGTAAGTACATTACCGATAACCGCCAAGGCTCAACACCAAAGTCAGCGCATGATGTGCTAGCGACAGGTCAACAAGTTTGGGTTCGCGAAGTAAGTGAAACCGATGAAGATGACAACAAAACACTGAGCTGGAAACTGAGCCAAGTGCCGACAGCAAACACCGCGTTTGTTGCGATGAACCCAGAAAATGGCGCGATATTGTCGCTGGTTGGTGGTTTCAACTTTGTTCACAGCAAGTTTAACCGTGCAACCATGTCAGTGCGTCAGGTTGGTTCAAGTATCAAGCCTTTCATCTACTCGGCAGCAATTGACAAAGGACTGACTCTAGCCACTTTGATTAACGATGCGCCGATTAACAAGTGGGATGCAGGTTCTGGTTCAGCTTGGCGACCAAAAAACTCACCACCAACTTATGGTGGTCCAACACGTCTTCGCCTCGGCTTAGCTCAATCAAAAAACGTCATGGCAGTGCGTACACTCCGTGAAGTTGGCCTCGAGGAGACACGTCAGTACCTTACTCGTTTCGGTTTTGATATTAACCAAGTACCACGCTCTGAGACCATCGCACTCGGAGCTGGCAGCTTAACACCAATGAAAGTGGCACAAGGTTACTCTGTGTTTGCGAACGGTGGTTATTACGTTGAACCATTCTATGTAGAACGCGTGGAAGATGCATTCGGTGAAGTACTGTTTAAAGCCAATCCAAAGAGTGTTTGTCATAAGGATTGTCCGCAAATGAGCGAGCAGCCAGAAAATCGCTACGCTGATGAATTTGGCGAACAAGACGTCGCGATTGATGGCCTTGCAACAGACAATGCCCTTGAAAATGATGAACCTCAATATGCACCGCAAGTTATCTCTGAACAGAATGCATTCTTAATGCGTGAGATGATGTACAGCAACATTTGGGGTGGCGGTAACTGGCGTGAAGGCACAGGTTGGAATGGTACAGGCTGGCGCGCGCAAAAACTTGGTCGTCGTGATATCGGGGGTAAAACGGGTACAACGAATGATTCCAAGGATGCTTGGTACAATGGCTATGGACCTGGTGTCGTTGCCATAGCTTGGGTTGGCTTTGATGATCACTCACGTGCACTTGGCCGCACCACCGTTAACAGCAACCTAGGGCAAGGCCAAATTTCTGGTGCCGAGTCGGGTGCGAAAACCGCAGAGCCTGCTTGGATTGACTTCATGCGTGTTGCGCTAGAAGGGACGCCGGAGCAAAGTAAAAATATTCCAGAGGATATTATTCGAGTTCGTATTGATCGCAACAGCGGTATGCTAACGCACAAGGTAGATAGCACATCAATGTTCGAATACTTTGAAAAAGGCACGGAGCCTACCGAATACGCTGGCGACCGTTTAGAAGATAGTATTTATTCTTCAGGTTCTGGCGCAGAAGAACTGTTCTAAATCACAAAAGCACAAGGGAGAGCATCAAGCTCTCCCTTTTTATTTCTGCTTTTTATGCTGCAGCATTCAATGATGGATAAGAAGCCAACACCTCTTTAATCTTCGCTGCTAAAGCTTCAAACCTAGCTCGTAATGGTGAGCCCGGACGGTATACGAGCACGATATTACGCGAGGGGGTTGGGTTAACAGCTGGTACGTAGCATACGCCATCTTTTTGCTTCTCATTAGGGATAGAAAGCTGAGGCAATAACGTAATCCCCGCACCGGCAGCAACCATGTTGCGTAACGTCTCCAAGCTGGTGGCTTTAAAACGCTCATCGTCTTTTGCACCAGCGGCAAAACAAAAACCTAACGCTTGATCTCGCAGACAGTGGCCGTCTCCCAACGCTAAAACGGTTTTACCATTCAGCTCCAACATATCAACATGGTCGAGAGAGGCCCACTCGTGGTCACATGGCACTGCGACACTTAATGGCTCTTGATACACTTCGATCTCTTTAAATGGCGCAGTTTCATCAACCGAAGCTAAAACTAAGCAATCTAGTTTGCCTTCTTCCAATTGACGCACTAATTGATGTGTTTGAGCTTCGTGCAGAAATAGTTCCAACTCAGGAAATGCTTCTTTTATCTGCGGCAGAATTTTGGGTAGTAGATAAGGCCCAACCGTCGGGATGAAACCAATATGCATCGGTCCAGTCATAGCTCCGCTTTGACCGCTTGCCATATCTCTGAAGGTTTTCACTTCACTTAAGATGCGTTTAGCCTGCTCCACCAGCTGTAACCCTGAATCGGTAAACAAAACACGTCGGCTGCTTCGCTCTAAAAGCGTGGTCCCGAGTTCATCCTCTAGTTTACGAATTTGCCCACTCAATGTTGGCTGGCTAACAAAACATGCCTCTGCCGCTTTACGAAAGTGCTTATGTTCCGCAAGTGCAACTAAGTACTCAAAATCTCGAATATTCATAATTCACGCTTCGCTTCTTTAATAATAGCTAATACCTATCAAAACCATAACACCAAACGATTAGAGCTATCAAAGGATTTTTACAATAATGGGCTCAACAAAACGAAACAGAGCGACGAAAAACGCTAAGCTCTATACGCATAGTTTAAAATAGTTAAAGGAAATCATTATGTTTGTATCTAAAGAAGGTCAACAAGTCCCTCAAGTTACTTTTCCAGTTCGTCAAGGTGACTCTTGGGTGAATGTAACGACCGATGAGCTATTTAAAGGTAAGACCGTTATCGTATTTAGCTTACCGGGTGCATTTACTCCAACCTGTTCATCAAGCCATCTACCTCGTTACAACGAATTGTTCCCTGTATTTAAAGAGCACGGAGTGGATGAGATTATTTGTGTCTCGGTCAATGATACGTTCGTGATGAATGCATGGAAACAAGACCAAGAAGCAGAAAACATTACCTTCATCCCAGATGGTAATGGTGAATTCACCGATGGCATGGGTATGTTAGTGGATAAAAACGACATCGGCTTTGGCAAACGTTCATGGCGTTACAGCATGCTAGTAAAAGATGGCGTAGTGGAAAAAATGTTCATTGAGCCAAACGAACCAGGCGACCCATTCAAGGTGTCAGACGCAGATACGATGCTGAACTACATAGCGCCTGACTACAAAACGCAAGAATCCATCACGGTGTTCACTAAACCAGGCTGCCCTTTCTGTATGAAAGCGAAACAAAATCTGATTGACCACGGTCTTCAATATGAAGAAGTGATTCTGGGTAAAGACGCAACAACAGTTAGTCTACGAGCTATATCTGGTCGCACGACTGTTCCACAAGTCTTTATCGGTGGCAAGCATATCGGCGGTAGCGAAGAGCTAGAAGCGTATCTAGGCTAAGCTGTCCATAGCCTACACCCTCGGTCTCCGGTGCCTTTTGGCTCGGAGGCCAACCCTAAACCACTTCTTCTACTAGTCTAGATAAGTAGTCATCTGCCAATAAGGTGACTACTTATCCAGATTCAACTATCCAATTCACTCTCCAAGCTCAATGTAGCTAGCTTGGCTTAAAACAAAAGCGAGAGTTCACGATGAAACAAGTTAATGTCGACGTAGCGATTATTGGTGGCGGGACGGCTGGTCTTGGTGCTTATCGAGCAGCAAAAGCTCATACCAACAGCGTGGTAATCATTGAGGGCGGTCCCTACGGAACAACCTGTGCTCGTGTCGGATGCATGCCGTCTAAGCTGTTAATTGCGGCAGCAGAAAGTGTTCATCAAATCGAAAAAGCACCTGGATTTGGGATACACCCGCAAGGTGAAGTACGAATTAACGGACGAGAAGTTATGGATCGTGTAAAGCGCGAACGCGATCGTTTTGTTGGCTTTGTGCTTGAAAGTGTCGATGATATTCCCGCTGAAGACAAACTATCGGGCTACGCGAAGTTTGCCGATGACCACACTCTCATCATAGATGATCATACTCAGGTCACCGCACAGCGCATTGTTATTGCGACAGGATCTCGTCCAGCATATCCGGCAGCTTGGAATGAACTGGGTGATCGCCTAGTGATTAACGATGATGTATTTGACTGGGATGACTTACCAGAGTCCGTTGCAGTATTTGGCCCAGGAGTCATCGGCCTTGAATTGGGTCAGGCTTTACACCGCCTAGGAGTAAACGTGAAGCTCTTTGGCCTTGGAGGACAAGTGGGCCCACTGACAGACCCAGAGGTGATGGCGTATGCAGATAAAGCCTTTAAGGAAGAGTTCTACCTAGATGCAGATGTAAAAGTCGAAAGCATGAAACGCATTGCTTCGTCAGACAATGACGGCGAAGACAAGGTCGAAATCCAATTCATCAACCATGATGGTGAATTAGAAACTTTCGTTGTCGATTACGTATTGGCCGCAACGGGTCGTCGTCCAAACGTCGATAAGCTGGCGATCGAGAACACCAATGTGGCTCTCGATGAACGTGGCGTACCAACGGCGGATCACTACACATTGCAAACTTCGGTAGAGAGCATCTTCATCGCAGGTGATGCAAGTAACCAAATTCCACTGCTGCACGAAGCCGCTGACCAAGGCCGTATTGCTGGAGACAACGCAGGCCGTTTCCCAGATATTCGTGCGGGTCTGCGTCGCTCACCAATTTCAGCCGTGTTCTCCGACCCTCAAATTGCTATGGTTGGCGAAACATATAAACAACTAGAAACACGTCTAGGCACATGTGGATGTTTCGCAACCGGTGAAGTCTCGTTTGAAAATCAAGGACGTTCGCGCGTCATGCTTCGTAATAAAGGCATTCTGCATGTCTACGGAGAGCAAGGCACTGGACGTTTTTTAGGTGCAGAAATGATGGCCCCGAATGCAGAGCATCTTGCGCACCTTTTAGCGTGGGCGCACCAAAATAGGATGACGATTTCTGAGATGTTAGATATGCCCTTCTATCACCCAGTGATTGAAGAAGGCGTCCGCACCGCTCTACGTGATTTGAATGCAAAACTACACTTAGGGCCAGAAATGGTGAAACATTGTCTTGACTGCGGCCCTGGCTGCTAACGCTTTCAGGCTTCTATCTAAATATAAGCAAAGCCTCGTCATCAACGAGGCTTTGCTTTACTACTTTGGCGCAATGAAATCTCTCTTACGCTGCCATCATTGCATAGCGGCTAACCATACAAATCGCGACAACACCGATCATAAAGAACCCACCAGCGATACTTAGCGCAAGTTTCAACTCTGTCGACATCATTATATTTCCTGTTAAAGACTGACAGCGCACCATACATCAATTACGTGCCACAAAGCTTTTACAAAGCTAACTTTCCATTTTTGGTTGTGTCATGGCGCTCTAAGCCCGTGTAAGAAACGCTTTCCACCATTTAGTTAGATATATAATCTGAAGCAACACTAATGGTTTGGAAAACACTATGACTTGTCGCCGCTGCGAGGAACATTGGTTTTGGAAAAAACTTGGACGTTGCCAACGATGCTTGGATCAATTGACGGTACTTTCTGTACTGTGTTGGATTGTGTGGTGGTTTACGCTCAAAGATGATCCACAAAGCATCGAGTCGATCGCTTTGATCTTTGCCGGCTTCGCTTTCAACGTTTTGTTGTTTCTACACTTATGGATGCGTTTTGTCATCTTGCCTTGGCAACGTCGAAAGGGACAAAAAAAGGCGAATAAAAAAGAGAAAAGTGACAGATAGAAAAAAGCCCCAAAACCAATGTCAGTTCTGGGGCTCTCTTAGATTCTTCTAAGAAAAAGCAGTGGTACTTTAATAGACCGGGCTTCCTCTCAAAGGTTCCAAATTTTTTCGATTTTTTTAGCGAATACTGATGTAAGTAAACAGGAAAATGACTATGTCATTGAATGCTAATAAAATCACTCCACAACTTCAGTTCATGCCACATGCGTTTTTTGGATCACTTGATCCATTAAATTGATCTCAAGCGCTACCTCATCACATGCATGTTGACGTGGGCACTGATCGCAATCTTTCAGAACTTTCTCCGGCAGTAATGACTTCGATGTCGGTAAAAAGCTTTGCTTCATAAAGAACTCAGGCGTTCGCGTTAGAACAAAGACTTTCTTGATCGCCATCTGGCGCGCTTTCTCAACCAAATAGTTCACAATCGCACTGCCCTGCCCTTGGCCTTGCCAGCCCGCTTCGATACCAAGAGAGCGTATTTCTGCCAACCCTGAGTCATACACATATAGAGAAGCGCAACCCGTCACTTCACCATGATGCTCAGCCACCGCGAAAGAGCCAATATCTCTCACGAGCTCATTACGAGAGCGCGGAAGATTCTCACCAAGGTTCGCCCAGTAAGCAACCATACCTTCCAACGTTTCAATGTCCGTCAAACGTGCAGGACGCACTTTCACCGCCGAGCTGTCACGCTGGCTCAGGCGCTTATCCGCTTGTTCTACCGCGTAAGCGACCTGGTGAGGCGAAACACCACCCAAAGCACAACGCTTTTCCAAACACGAGTCGATAGTCAGAATGTCATACACATCCGCTTCAATGACTTCTGAGAAGGCTTTTAACTCTTCGATAGACAGCTCTTCTAGCGCACAACCTTTAGCAATAGCACCAACGACCGCGACACCGACGATGTGGTGAGCTTCACGGAATGGGATGCCTTTCGCCACTAGGTAATCAGCTAACTCCGTCGAGTTTGCGTAACCTTGTTTCGCCGCTTCTAGTGTGCGCTCGCCATTCACTTTAATACCGTCAAAACACAGAGCTGCCATTTCCATGCAGTCGTTCCATGTATCTAAAGCGTCAAACAACCCTTCTTTATCTTCCTGCATGTCTTTGTTGTACGCCAATGGCAAGGCTTTAACTGTCATCATCATGCTCGATAATGCGCCATAGACACGCCCTGTCTTACCACGGATCAACTCAAGTGCATCTGGGTTTTTCTTCTGTGGCATTAATGACGAACCAGATGTCACCGTATCCGCTAACTCAATGAAGTTTGACTCGCCTGAATTGTAGAAGATCATATCTTCTGCAAGACGAGAAAGGTGAAGCATAGAAATCGACGCCACCGACATCAGTTCCATCACATGATCACGATCTGAAACCGAATCTAGTGAATTACGCGTAGCACGGTGGAAACCGAGATTATGTGCTAATTGTTCGCGATCAATCGGATAAGCCGTTCCCGCTAAAGCACCCGAGCCAAGTGGACAAGTGTCGAGACGCTGTAAGGCATCATTCAGACGAGAGTAGTCACGCTCGAACATTTCAACATAAGCCAAGCACCAGTGAGCAAAGGTTACAGGTTGAGCACGCTGAAGATGAGTATAGCCTGGCAATACGGTGCCTTGGTGCTGTTTAGCAACATGGACCATTTGTGCTTGTAGGCGATCTAAAGCAATCAACAATTGCTGACCTTGCTGACGACACCAAAGTTTCAAGTCTGTGGCGACTTGGTCATTACGAGAACGCCCAGTGTGGAGTTTTTTACCTAAATCTCCCACTTTACTGATTAGCTGCTGTTCAACCCAAGAGTGGATATCTTCTGCATCAGAGCGAAGAATTTGGTGAGGGTCTTCCATCACTTCTAACTTCAGCTCATTTAAAGCAAGTTCCAGTTTTTGCTGTTCTTCTGCCGATAGCACATCAACAGAAAGCAGAGCTTTAGACCATGCGATTGAACCTACGATGTCTTGCTCAGCCAATCGGTAGTCAAAACGCAACGAATCATTGAACTCTTTAAATCTGGTGTCTGCCGCTTGGGTAAATCTTCCGCCCCATAATGCCATTGCGTCTCTCCTGATGACTATTGCTTACTCTAACGTTCTCGAATGAGTAGTAACCAATTTGATGGTCATTTGCTCACTTTTTCTTATGTGTCAACGTTACGGCAATTTCGATAAAAAATAAAGTATAAATTCAATATTTTTACATATATATTCAAGTCAAATTTAGGTACCCGCTTTTAGAAACCAAAAGACCCGCCTATAAATGGCGGGTCTTTATTCAATCCAAGATGGATGTTAAGGGATTATTTCTTCTGGCTGTTCAATGCACGAATACGGCTTGATAGCGAGTAAAGACGGATGAACCCACCTGCATGGCTTTGGTCGTAAACTTCATCTTCACCAAAAGTCGCGAACTCTTCTGAATACAAGCTGTTGTCAGAACGTTTTTGCGTGACTGTCGCTTGACCTTTGTAAAGCTTAACAACCACTTCACCGTTAACGTCTTGCGCTAGCTCTTCTGAAGCAGCAAGGATAGATTTACATAGTGGCGTAAACCAACGGCCATCGTATACAAGGTGAGACGCTTTTAGACCTAGCTCCTCACGGAATTCGAATGATGATTTGTCTAGCACAAGCTGCTCTACAGCACGCAGCGCTTCCATCATGATGGTGCCTCCCGGTGTTTCATAACAACCACGAGACTTCATCCCAACAAGACGGTTTTCCACGATATCGATACGGCCAACACCGTGCTTAGCGCCCTTCTCGTTTAGGTAAACCAGTGCGTTATATGGTGTCATCACTTCACCATCAACTTCGACCACTTCACCTTTTTCTACTTTCAGTGTGACGTATTCCGCTTCATTTGGCGCTTGCTCTGGGTCGACAGTCCACACCCAGCAGTCTTCGTTTGGTGCGTTCCACGTATCTTCTAAAACGCCGCCTTCCGTCGAAATGTGCCATGCGTTTGCATCACGTGAATAGATCTTAGTAAGAGACGCAGAGCAAGGAATATTACGCTCAGCTAGGTAATCCAAACACTCTTCACGGCTCACTAGGTCCCACTCACGCCAAGGTGCAATCACTTGTAAGTCCGGTGCTAGTGCTGCAAATGCACCTTCGAAACGCACTTGGTCGTTACCTTTACCTGTACAGCCATGACACAGTGCGTCCGCGCCCACTTTACGTGCCACTTCAACCTGCGCTTTAGCAATGATTGGACGCGCCATTGATGTACCTAGCAGGTACTTACCTTCGTAGTACGCGCCGGTTTTTAGTGTCGGGTAAATGTAGTCTGCGACCATTTCTTCTTTCAAGTCCGCGATGTAACACTCAGAAGCACCAGAGGCTTTTGCTTTCGCTTCAATGCCTTCTAGCTCTTCGGCACCTTGACCAACATCGGCAACGAAAGCCACTACTTCACAGTCGTAGTTCTCTTTTAGCCACGGGATGATTACTGAAGTATCTAGACCGCCTGAGTATGCGACTACCACTTTATTTACGTTCACTTTGCTCATGTTTTTTCTCCAAACTTAACTGGCGCTGCGCTCGGCGGTCAGTGCCAACTACGACTTCCTAATATTGAATTCTTTTGCTGATGCTTATTGAGGCAAGAATTGAGTACCAATACTTTCACCAGCGAATAACTGTGCTAATTTTTCTGGGTAACGCCAGGTCGCGACTTCAATTGGACGGCCAAGATCATTGGCGGCCTCCAAAGCAGCTTTAACTTTGACGATCATGCCATCGGTGATCACATGTCCATCGATCAACGAGTTAGCTTGCTGCTCTGACAGGGTTTTGATCAAATGGCCTTTTCCATCTAATACACCACTCACGTCTGATAACAGGACTAACTCCGCATCTAATGCGCCCGCAACCGCGACTGCTGCTTGATCAGCATTCACATTCATCATCTGGCCATCTTTGGTTAAACCAATTGAACTGATGATCGGCAGTGCACCTGTGTTTAGCACCGCTTGTAATAGTGCTGAGTCACCCGGTGATGCTTTGCCTACCGCGCCGAGTTCTGGGTCAAGTTCTTCAACAAGACACAAACCACCATCCGCAAGGCTAAGGCCCACAGCGTTAAGACCGTCCGCAATCGCTTGACCTTGAAGTAACTTATTCGCAGTGCCTGCAAGCGCGCCTGCAATCACAGGAATTTGATCGTAAGGCGTTACGCGTAAACCGTTTTTCTTAACGGTTTCAAGCTGAAGCTTTGCCATCAACTCATCAACTAGGTAGCCACCGCCATGAACGATGGCGATTTGTCGCTGTGCCGATTTTTGGTAAGCCGCAATGGCACCAAAAAGTTGGCTTAAGGTTTGAGTGCATGATAGAGCTGCACCACCTAGCTTAATGACTAAAGGAGCTTGATTGGTTTGCGTCATCGCATTTCCCTCTTTCAACGACTACAGCAACGCTGTCAGTTCTGGGTAACCGTAATGAATATTGAGACATTGCATCGCTTGACTCGATGCACCTTTAAGTAGGTTGTCGATAGCTGAAATCACAATGATGTGTTCGCCTTGTACCTTCCAGCCGATATCACAGAAAGGGGTATTTTCGACATCCTGAATACGTGGAATACCGTCGCCTTTAAGACGCACCGCAGGCTTGCCTTGATAAGCTTGTTCAAACGCCTGTGCCACTTGTGCTTCTGTCACACCTTGCGCAAGCTTCATGGTGATAGTGGCAAGAATGCCGCGTTTAAAGTTGCCGAGGTGCGGAGTAAAAATCACATCGCAACCCAAGTGCTGAGCAATCTCTGGCTGGTGACGATGGTTAAATACACCATAAGGTTGCAAGCTCACTTCACAGAAGCTGTTAACCATGGAGGCTTTACGCCCTGCACCTGATACACCACTGGTTGCGTTGATCACTGGCCATTGGTTGGTATCGAGCAACGCATGTTCTAATAAAGGTTTGATTGCAAGCTGTGAAGCGGTTGGGTAACAACCTGCCACCGCAATCAAAGGAGTAGTTTTAATCTGCTCTTGGTTCCACTCTGCTAAGCCGTATGCTGCTTTATCTAGCCAGTTGTTATGTTGATGTGCGAAGCCATAAAAAGTGTCGTAAAAGCCTTCACTTTTCACACGGAATGCACCCGATAAATCGAATACCTGACAGCCTGTCTCCAAGAAAGTTGGGGCTAAATCATGGCTGACTTCGTGAGCCGTTGCCAAAAACACCACGTCCGATTCTTGAGCGATTTGCAGTGGATCCGTTAGTGGTAAAACTGGCATATCAATGATGCCCGCTAGCTTACCGTGTAGCTGCGCGATGCTCTTTCCCGCATCAACACTGTTGGCGGAAACGTATAAACCTGATAGCGTGAGTTGTGGGTGTTTATTAACCATTAACGCTAACTCTGCACCGGTGTAACCGCTGGCTCCAATAATCGTGGTTTTTAGCATTGTGTGACATCCATATACTTAAAGGCTCAAATGACTATTCATATTTAATTTTTGCTTTATTTTGATTTTTTATTCATTAAATATGATTTAATATGTGTTTTACATTTTTGTGGTCTGTCTGTCAACAGGAGATTTGAAGAATCCATGCAATTACCAACTTTTCTAGAGGTCTATGAAGGACTCATCAGCACCTCTTCTATCAGCTCCACGGATCCGAGCTGGGATCAGGGCAATACAAAAGTCATCGAAAAACTCGCATCTTGGTTTAAAGATCTGGGTTTTAGCGTTGAAGTGATCGAAGTCGAGCCAGGCAAGCACAATATGATCGCACGTATGGGAGAGGGAGAAGGTGGCCTTTTACTTGCTGGCCATAGTGATACCGTGCCATTCGATCAAGGGCGATGGAATTTTGATCCGCATAAACTGACGGAAAAAGACAACCGCTTCTACGGTTTAGGCACAGCAGACATGAAAGGCTTTTTCGCCTTTATTTATGAAGCAGTGAAGAAAGTCGATTGGAGCAAGCAGAGCAAACCACTTTACGTATTAGCCACTTGTGACGAAGAGACCACCATGTTGGGCGCGCGACATTTCACAGCAAACGCCCCATTTAAGCCGGATTACTGCATCATTGGTGAACCCACCAGCCTTGTACCAATTCGAGGTCATAAAGGGCATGTGGCAAATGCCATTCGCGTAACAGGCAAGTCCGGTCACTCATCGGACCCAGCGCTTGGCGTTAACGCTATTGAGATCATGCATGAAGTCATGTTCGCCATGATGCAACTGCGTGACAAATTGATTAAAGAATATCACCATCCGGGTTTTGCCATTCCAAGCCCAACCCTAAATCTTGGACACATTCACGGTGGTGACAGCGCTAACCGTATTTGTGGTTGCTGCGAACTGCATTACGACGTGCGTCCTCTTCCCGGCATTAGCCTTGATGGTTTAGAGAACATGTTGCGCGGAGCATTAAAAGAAGTCGAAGCGAAATGGCCTGGGAGACTGGAGATTATTCCATTGCATGAGCCTATTCCGGGTTACGAATGCCAACATGACCACCCATTTATTGGTGGTGTTGAAGAGATCTGCCAAACCAGTTCAGAAACCGTGAACTACTGTACTGAAGCACCATTTCTACAACAGTTGTGTCCAACCTTGGTGCTCGGCCCTGGGTCAATCGACCAAGCCCATCAACCGGATGAGTTTCTATCCTTCGACTTTATCGACCCCACAATTGATGTGCTTTCAAAGGCAATGGTCAAGTACTGCTGTTAATACGCGTTTAAGCTCGAAAGTCTGTGCAGCTCGATTGAGCTGCATCTTTTTATCTTCACAATTCAGCGCTAGTCTTAACACTTATTTAACTTGTTATTTTGTAATTAATTTTCACTTCTTACTCTATGGCTGCCGTAAATTTGCTCTAAATCAGGAGACAGCGGAATAATTGCAAACTTAGTCTGCTTTATTTGACTATAACTGGTGCTTTTCGCTAGATTGGAGTCTTAACAAGGACAATGGATGTAGTTTTTTTACGAGGCAGGACGACAATGAACGAGAAATACGCCGCACTCAAAAGTAATGTGCGCATGTTAGGCCACTTATTGGGTAACACCATTCGCGATGCCCATGGCGAAGAAATCTTCGAGAAAGTGGAAACCATTCGTAAATTATCCAAATCAGCTCAAGCAGGGAATCAAGCAGACAGGGACAGCTTGATCGAAGAAATCAAACATCTACCTGATGAGCAGCTAACGCCCGTTACTCGCGCGTTTAACCAATTTCTAAACCTCACCAATATCGCTGAGCAATACCACACGATTTCACGCCATTGTGAAGAGCACATTTGTGAACCAGACGCGATTAACTCGCTGTTTTCTAAACTGGTACAAAACGATGTGAGCAAACTGGACACTGCCCAAGCGGTTCGTGATCTAAATATTGAATTGGTATTGACGGCTCACCCAACAGAAATTACGCGCCGTACGATGATCAACAAACTGGTCAAGATAAACGAGTGCTTATCAAAGTTGGAGCTAAGCGATCTTTCTTCTAAAGAGCGCAGAAAAACCGAACGCCGCCTAGAGCAACTGATTGCCCAAGGCTGGCATTCAGACGTGATTCGACAACAACGCCCTACTCCGTTGGATGAAGCAAAGTGGGGCTTTGCGGTCGTTGAAAACTCGCTATGGGAAGCAGTACCTGACTTCCTACGTGAGATGAATGACCGTCTAAAATCTTACCTTGGAGAAGGTTTACCCATTGATGCTCGCCCAGTGCACTTCTCCTCTTGGATGGGCGGTGACCGTGACGGTAACCCGTTTGTTACTCACAACGTTACGCGTGAAGTCTTACTATTGTCTCGTTGGAAAGCCGCCGATCTTTATCTCAATGACATCAACGAGTTGATCAGCGAGCTGTCTATGACAGTTTCAAACGATCAAGTCCGTGAGCTTGCTGGCGAAGATCAGCACGAACCATACCGTGCGATCCTGAAGCAATTACGCACTCTGCTCAATGAAACCAAAGATATTCTCGATGCTAAGATCCACGGTCAAAAACTGGCCGTTAAAGCACCACTGCAAAAAGTCGAGCAACTTTGGGAACCGTTGTATGCCTGCTACCAGTCACTAAACGAATGTGGCATGGGTGTAATAGCCAACGGCTCATTACTGGATACACTACGCCGCGTAAAAGCATTTGGTATCCATCTTGTACGTCTTGATATCCGCCAAGAGAGCACGCGTCACTCAGACGTCTTGTCTGAACTAACTCGCTACTTAGGTATTGGTGATTACGAACAATGGAATGAGCAAGATAAGATTGCTTTTCTAACTAACGAGCTGGCATCTAAACGTCCGCTTCTCCCTCGTGATTGGGAACCGTCTGAACCCGTCAAAGAGGTTTTGGATACCTGCAAGATTGTTGCAGCACAACCGCGTGAAGCGTTTGGCGCTTACGTTATTTCAATGGCACGTACCGCCTCTGACGTACTAGCCGTTCATCTACTGCTACAAGAAGCTGGTTGCCCTTACCGCATGGATGTGTGTCCTCTGTTCGAAACGCTAGACGATTTGAACAACGCGGAATCGGTCATCAAGCAGCTTATGGGGATTGACCTTTACCGTGGTTTTATCCAAAACCACCAGATGGTCATGATTGGTTACTCTGACTCAGCGAAAGATGCAGGTGTTATGTCTGCAGGTTGGGCTCAGTATCATGCGATGGAATCGTTAGTTAAAGTGGCTGAAGAAGAAGGCGTTGAGCTAACTCTATTCCATGGTCGTGGGGGCACAGTCGGTCGCGGTGGCGCACCTGCGCATGCTGCGCTTTTGTCGCAACCACCAAAAAGCTTGAAAGGCGGTTTACGTGTAACAGAGCAAGGCGAGATGATCCGCTTTAAACTGGGTCTCCCAGATGTCGCAGTAAACAGCTTTAACCTATACGCAAGTGCGATTCTGGAAGCCAACTTGTTACCGCCACCGGAGCCAAAACAAGAATGGCGCGACTTGATGGAAGTGCTATCAGAAGTAAGCTGTGAGTCTTACCGAAATGTGGTTCGTGGCGAGCCAGATTTCGTGCCTTACTTCCGCCAAGCAACACCAGAACTCGAACTCGGTAAGTTGCCACTTGGTTCTCGTCCTGCAAAACGCAACCCTAAGGGCGGAGTAGAAAGCTTACGTGCAATCCCGTGGATCTTCTCATGGAGTCAAAACCGTTTGGTACTTCCTGCATGGCTAGGCGCAGGTGAAGCGATTCAATACTCGATCGATAAAGGCCACCAAGCATTGCTCGAAGAGATGTGCCGCGAATGGCCGTTTTTCTCTACTCGTCTCGGCATGCTAGAGATGGTGTACTCGAAGTGTAATATTGATATCTCTCGCTACTACGATGAGCGATTGGTGGATGAGTCGCTCCGTCCACTCGGTGAAAAACTTCGTGCTCAGCTTCAAGAAGACATCAAAGCGGTACTGAATGTAGAGAACAATGAAAACTTGATGCAGCATGACCCTTGGGGACTCGAGTCGATTCGCTTACGCAATATCTACGTTGAGCCATTGAATATGCTACAGGCAGAGCTGCTATACCGCACGCGTCAAACCGAAGAAGCTTCTGCAAACTTGGAAGAAGCGTTGATGGTGACGATTGCTGGTATTGCTGCAGGTATGCGTAACACAGGCTAATCGTTTCATTTTTAATAAAAAGCTGGGCAAATGCTCAGCTTTTTTTTATCACAGGATAATCGCACCAAAACAAAAGCAGTCAAACAAACCACTAGAGACCCAAAAAATACCAAAACAAAAGAATAAAAAACCACAAGTTAACACTATTGATTATTATGTTAGTTTTTTAGGGTAATTTTGTCCTACTATTCCACTTCATGCTTATTATTTATATACTACTTGTCTGCTGAGAGCTCATAAATCCAATCATACCTGCTCCAGCCTTGATGGGACTCCCCATCTCTCTAGGTGATAAACGGCTTTAAGGTGACAGGACCAACATTGTTGGTGCTACTTATACATTAAAAAACTCAAGTGCCAGTAAGAGCGCAGCTGAAAGTATAAGTAGCTTGTTTACAAGTTTATTGACCATTTGGATTGAAGACATGTCATTACCACACGTAATCTTAACTGTTCTTAGCACTCGCGACGCAACCGGTTACGATATCACTAAAGAATTCTCTGCTAGCATCGGTTACTTCTGGAAAGCAAGCCACCAACAGGTGTACCGTGAACTCAACAAAATGGCTGAGAAAGAACTGGTTACTTGCGTATTAGAACCCCAAGAAGGCAAACCAGACCGCAAGGTTTACTCCATTACAGACGCTGGTCGCAGCGCTTTAGGAGAGTGGTTTGATCAACCAACTGCACACCCAACAGTTCGTGATGAGTTTTCAGCGAAATTGATGGCATGTGCCGTTCAACCTGCGGCTCCATTCCGTGACCAACTCGCCGAGCTAGTTGAAGAGTCTCGCAAACTGGTTTCTCACTACAAAGAAATTGAAGCGGCTTACTACGCAACGCCGTCAACTTTAGATAAACAAGCTCGCCTAGAACGTCTAACGCTTCGCCGTAACCTACTGTTACGTGAAACTTGGATCACTTGGGCAGAAGAAGTTCTAACTGAACTTGAAGTGATTGGTTAAACTCCTTTTGCTTTGATAAAACGAAAAAGGCTTGCCATTTGGCAAGCCTTTTATCTTTTTGAAACCAGATTTACGCACCGACTACTGCGCGAGGACGAACACCCAACGTATGGCATAACGCGTAAGTCATCTCTGCACGGTTTAGTGTGTAGAAGTGAAAATCCTTAACCCCTTCACGACTCAGTACACGCACCATATCAATAGCTTGGCTAGCTCCTACAAGCTGGCGAGTCACCGGATCATCATCCAAGCCATCGAATTGTTTGCTCATCCATCCTGGTACTTTCACATTGTTCTGTGCCGCAAAGCGAGACGCTTGCTTAAAGTTCGATACAGGCAAAATTCCTGGCACAATTTCTACGTCAATTCCTGCCGCTACACAACGGTCACGGAATCGCAGGTAAGACTCAACGTCAAAAAAGAACTGAGTAATAGCACGGTTTGCACCTGCATCTACCTTACGTTTTAGGTTCAATAAGTCAGACTGTGCGCTTTTAGCTTCAGGGTGAACCTCAGGGAATGCTGCAACGGAGATATCGAAATCGTGGCGTGATTTCAGCAGCTCAACCAAATCCGAGGCATACATATCAGGCGCACCGCCACCTGGAGGAATATCACCACGCAGAGCGACGATATTTTCAATACCATTGTTCCAATAATCATCGGCAATATTAATCAACTCTTCACGAGTCGCATCAATACAAGTGAGATGGGGAGCGGCAACCAATCCGGTTGTTGCTTTAATTTCTTTAATGATGGAGTGTGTTCTGTCACGCTCGCCGGAGTTCGCACCGTAAGTCACAGAAACAAATTTAGGTTGAAGCGTTTTAAGACGGTGCACTGAATTCCAAAGTGTTTCTTCCATCTTAGCGCTGCTTGGCGGAAAAAACTCAAACGATACATTGATGTTATCTGATAACTCAGCAATATTCTGGTTCAAGGCGTCGATATGGCCTGCGTGCGTATATCCCATCTTACTCTCCCTGCGGCACTCCGCCACGAAAACAAATCCTTAAAATCGACGTTTAGACGTCTATATGTCTACAGAATGTATTGAATACGATTTAATGTCAACCTTGTAATTATGAATTTTTCTCAAGTTAATAATGAAGATAGTTCAAGTTTCTACTTGAGCATCATCTCGCCATTTTGCACGGGTTATGACTTCAGTATGGCACTGATAGGGGAATAAAAAACCCTAGATTAATTCCAGGGTTTTTAGGTCAATCGCAACTTTAAAATAAACCAGCCAATCGGTTGAGGTCGGATTGAATAGCGCCGGCTGTCACTTCTCTGCCTGCGCCTGGTCCTCGAATGACCAGAGGGTTATCTTTGTACCACTTGCTCTCTATGGCAAAAATGTTATCGCATGGCAATAAGTTGGCGAGCGCGTGCTCACGAGATAACACTTCGACTCCCACCGTTGCTTTACCATTTTTTTCTAAACGCGCCACATAGCGAAGCACTTGATCGTTTCTCTGTGCTTTTGTCAGACGCTCTTGAAGTATTTCACTCAACAACGCTCCATTATCGAAGAAATCATCTAAGCTCAGTTCTCTTAATTCTTCTGGCACCAAAGACTCAACTTTAACGCTGTCTGGTTCTATATCTAGGCCCGACTCTCGAGCCAAGATGACTAACTTGCGCATTACATCGGAGCCATCTAAATCAGAACGAGGATCAGGTTCGGTTAAACCTTGCTGCCAAGCAAGATCGACTAAATCATTAAATGGCACAGAACCATCAAACTGTTGGAACAGCCATGATAGCGTCCCCGAGAAAATACCCGATAGAGCGACGATTTCATCCCCACTTTCACGAAGATCTCGCACGGTATGGTTTATCGGTAACCCAGCACCAACCGTTGCGTTGTATAGCCAATGACGACCAATTTTAGCGAATGCATCTTGAACCTGATGGTAGTACTGGCTATCTGCGGAACCGGCCACTTTGTTAGCGGAAATCAAATGAATGCCTTGCTGTGCGATTTCTACGTAGCGCTGAGCTAACTCTTTACTCGCGGTAACATCAAGCACGACTGCTTCATCATAGCTTTTAAGCGCTCCCAAACGTGCCAGCCAATCCCCATTGTTTGCTATGCTTTCATCATCAAATCGTTCAGCAACACTCGCCGCCTCAATACCTTGCTCATCGAACCAATAGGTTTGGCTATCCACAACCGCGACAAGATCAAAGCTCATACCATGACGTTTTTCGAGCTCACTTTTTTGCGTCGCAAATAAATTTAACCAACTAGAACCAATATTCCCCTTGCCACATAAAGCCACTGCCACGCGTTTTTGCGCTTGGAACAACTGGCTATGAATCGTTTGAACCAACGCCTCAGTATCAGTACGGCGCAAAACAGCGACTAGGCTCAGCCCTGAGTCTGTTTCAGAGATAAATTCTACCGGAGAGTGCTTTAGCTTCTGATAAAAGCCAAAGCAATGATTGGCGTTTTTCGTAACGCCTGCACCTACCGCAGCTAAGAGCGAGTAACCTTCTTTTAGCTTAATTTCAGCCTCTACCGCAAGCTCTTGCAAGTGTTTCAATGCACCACCGGCGATTTCTGCGGTGTAAGCCAAGCGTAGCGTGTGCTGATCGGATTGAGCTTCAAATGCCAGTGGCTCTAATTGTGCGCGCTGCAACGCTTGTAATACATCACTCTGTGTTTTTTCGAAGTCGTGCCCATGCATGAAAGACAACTGCACCAATAAAACATCATCCAGTGAAGTAATTATTTTAGCGCCACGACCAGATGCCAATACACGCTCAATACGAGTAGAACCCGACTCTGGCAGATAGCTGCACTTGAGATTAAGGTCCATGGTACTTTGCGCCACAGGCTGAAGCGTACGACTGTGTAGCACTGGAGCAGCTAAGCGAGCAAGTTCACTGGCTTCATCCAATCGAAGTAACGGTAATAAACAAGCGTCAGACACCAAACGTGGATCGGCACTATAGACACCAGCAACATCACTCCAAATCGTGACAGTACTGACTTCAGCAAGCGCGCCTATGACCGTTGCAGAATAGTCAGAGCCGTTACGACCAAGTAGAATGGTTTCTCCTGCCTCGTTCTGAGCCATAAAGCCAGTAATTACCACACGTTTATGGTTATGCTGCGCGAGGATCTCTTTAATTAAAGGGGATGAACGAGCGCGATCAACCTCTGGTTGAGTTCCCGCTTCTGCACGTAAAAACGCTCGTGCATCTTGTGCAACCGCAGGGATAGAACGTTGAGATAATAACGCGGCCAATAGGCGAGCAGACCATACTTCTCCGTGTCCCAGTACCGCAGCTTTTTGCGCATTAGTGAGTGGTGCAGTCAGCTCCGAGAGAGTACTGAACTCATCATGTAATAAAGCTAACAGCTCTTCTTTTGCTTCACTCTCCAACAAGCTTTCTATTAGCTCAGTTTGGAACTGTCTTAAGCTTTGAAGCGCTTCATGCGCAATTCGGCCATCTTTATTTAACCCTTCCAAAAACTCAATCAAGCGGTTAGTAGTTTTTCCTGCAGCAGAGACGACCACAAGATCATTTTCTGTCGAATACTCCTTGAGAATACCCACAACGCGTAAGTAGCATTCTGGGTTTGCTAAGCTACTGCCACCAAACTTATGCAGCTGACGTTGTACAGTCATTGTTATCGTCTCCTATTACTGGGTAGCTTTAGCGAACGCTTGTTCTAAATCTGTGATGAGGTCTTGTGCATCTTCCAAACCGACAGACAAACGCAATAGTTGATGAGAGACCCCAGCCTCCGCCAGTGCCTCCTCACCCATTGCACGGTGCGTCATGGATGCTGGGTGGCAAATCAAACTTTCTACACCACCTAATGACTCTGCTAATGAAAACAGTTGGAGCTCTTTCACAAACACCTTTAACTGTTCAAACGAACCAGCAAACTCAAAACTCAACATAGAGCCAAAGCCCGTTTGCTGCTTTTTAGCGATGTCATGACCTGGATGTTCCGGCAGGCTTGGATGATAGATAGTTTTAACTAACACTTGTTTCTGTAGGTAAGCCAGTACCTGCTGTGAGCTCTCCTCATGTACTCGCATACGAGCACCAAGCGTACGAATACCTCGCAGCGTCATATAACTATCGAAAGGTGTGCCCGTTGCACCAATACAATTGCCCCACCATGCAAGCTCTTCTGCATGCGCTTCTGTGTTGGTGATGATTACTCCACCAATTACGTCCGAATGACCGTTGATGTACTTTGTTGTGGAGTGGATAACAAAATCCGCACCTAGCTCTAAAGGTTTTTGGTACACGGGTGTCAAAAAGGTATTGTCCACCGCAACTAACGCGCCGATTTGTTTCGCTTTTTCACAAGTAGCTGCAATATCCACTACGCGAACCAGAGGGTTTGACGGAGTTTCTAGCAAAATGAGTTTTGGTTTTTGTGCCAATGCAGCATCTAAAGCCTGTTCGTCTGATTGATCGACAAACTGAACCTTAAAATCGCCTTTGTTAGCTCGGGTATTAAAAAGACGATAGGTACCACCATAACAATCGTGAGGAGCAATAATGAGATCATCTGGGCCGAGAAAAGCGGAAACCCATAAATTTAATGCCGACGTACCGCAGTTAGTAACAACCGCTCCTTTTCCAGACTCAAGTTCAGATAGCGCACTTTCCAACAGTCCGCGGTTTGGATTACCAGATCGTGTGTAATCATACTTGGGCACTTCACCAAAAGCAGGAAAACCATAGTTAGTGGAAAGATAAATAGGTGGAACGACAGCATGATATTGGCTGTCTGATTCAATACCAGTGCGTACTGCAATGGTCGCAGGTTTGCGAGTGCTCATGGGTGTATCCTTTCACGGGTAATGACTTCTAAATAGGAATGCGCTATATCTAATGAGTAACATAAAGTGATCAACACGCTTCCTTTGCTGTTATGTTCACTTTACTCGTCAAAAAATGAGACGTCAACACTTCTAGACGTCTATATGTCTTTGCTTATGGCGGTAAATGCAGCTAAAATCAGCACCTAAATTATTTTTAACCGATTACATAAATGAAGGTGTGCAATGGCTGACTGGAATGGCGAATACATTAGCCCATATGCAGAGCACGGCAAAAAAAGCGAACAAGTAAAAAAAATTACCGTCTCTATCCCGCTAAAAGTTTTAAAGGTGCTAACTGATGAGCGTACTCGCCGTCAGATCAATAACTTACGCCATGCAACCAATAGCGAATTGCTATGCGAGGCATTTTTGCACGCGTACACAGGTCAGCCACTTCCGACAGATGAAGACCTTCGTAAAGACCGTCCTGATGATATTCCAACAGAAGTAAAAGCGCTGATGACGGAAATGGGCATCGAATTTGAGTCATTCGACGAAGAATAAAAAAGCCTGATAAAATGTTTCAGGTAATAACTCTTGCCTCGAGCCAAATGAATGACATAAAAAATGGGACGCAATAGCGTCCCATTTTTATGTATCACATCAGAAAGATATATTACTCTTCCATGTAGTTTGCAGGCATCTCGATACGAGCTACACCTGAATTAACCGCCGCCTGAGCAACCGCTTTTGCAACACGTGGTAGCAAACGTGAATCCATTGGTTTTGGAATAATATAGTCCGCACCAAACTCTAGCTTATCAACACCTGCAGCCTTCAATACGGCTTCAGGTACAGGCTCTTTTGCTAGCTCACGAATCGCCTCAACGGCTGCAAGTTTCATTTCATCATTGATTTCACTTGCACGCACATCAAGAGCACCGCGGAAAATAAATGGGAAACACAATACGTTGTTAACTTGGTTAGGATAATCACTACGGCCAGTACCCATGATCAAGTCATCACGAACTGCGTGAGCAAGTTCCGGCTTGATTTCAGGATCCGGGTTAGAACATGCGAATACGATTGGCTTATCTGCCATCAACTTCAACGCTTCCGCTGGCAATAGGTTTGGACCAGATACACCTAGGAACAGATCTGCACCTTCAATCACGTCTTCTAGTGTGCGCTTATCTGTATTGTTCGCAAATAGCTGCTTATATTCATTAAGATCATCACGACGAGTGTGAATCACACCTTTGCGATCTAGCATGTAGATTTTTTCGCGCATTGCGCCGCATTTGATCAGAAGCTCCATACACGCTACAGCGGCAGCGCCAGCGCCAAGACAAACAATTGTTGAATCTTCAAGTTTCTTACCTTGAAGTTCGATTGCATTCAGCATACCCGCTGCCGTTACAATAGCAGTACCATGTTGATCATCGTGGAATACTGGTACATCACAACGTTCAATCAGACGCTTTTCAATCTCAAAACAGTCTGGTGCTTTAATATCTTCAAGGTTAATACCGCCAAAAGTGTCTGCAATGCTCGCAACAGTATCAACAAATTCATCGATCGTGCGGTGCTTAACTTCAATATCAATAGAGTCAAGACCTGCAAAACGCTTAAACAGTAACGCTTTACCTTCCATCACTGGCTTAGATGCAAGTGGACCTAGGTTACCTAGACCTAGAATAGCGGTACCGTTAGAAATAACAGCAACCATGTTCCCTTTTGCAGTGTACTTGTACACGTTATCCGGGTTTTGTGCGATTTCACGCACTGGCTCTGCAACTCCTGGGCTGTATGCAAGGGCAAGATCACCCGCCGTTTCCGCAGGCTTTGTCAGTTCGACAGCAATCTTTCCTGGAGTTGGATAAGCATGGTAATCCAATGCTTTTTGGCGATGTTCTTCTTCTGGAGTGGCTGCTTGGTGGTTGTCTTCAGACATGGACGTTTCTCTTTTTTATTTTTAGGTAAGGGGGCATAAAT
>NZ_WXWS01000251.1:0-23901 GCF_009904715.1 Vibrio sp. V42_P2S4T144
GTATTTAATAATTGGTATGAATGACTCGAATAACAAAGAGAAAGAGAGAGTTATAAACGCTCGAAAATTTTATCTAATTTTTCTTTTAATGTTGCAGCAGTAAATGGCTTAACAATGTAGCCGTTTACACCTGCTTGAGCAGCTTCAATGATCTGCTCACGCTTCGCTTCAGCCGTGATCATTAGAACTGGCAGATGCTTAAGTTCTGCATCCGCGCGGATGTGTTTAAGCAAATCGATGCCTTGCATACCTGGCATGTTCCAGTCAGTTACAACAAAATCGAAGTCACCTTTTTTCAGCATTGGTAATGCGGTTAAACCATCGTCCGCTTCTTGAGTGTTATTGAAACCCAAGTCACGAAGCAGGTTTTTAACAATACGGCGCATTGTTGAGAAATCATCAACAATAAGGATCTTCATGTTTTTATTCAAAATTGCCTCCACTGAATCGTAAAATCAGTGTTTTTAGTCATTTTGTGTCCACGCACTGAGCTTGGTACGTAAACGTTGCATCGCTTGACTCAGTATTTGACTTACGCGAGATTCGCTTACGCCTAACACATCGCCAATTTCTTTCAAATTGAGTTCTTCATCATAATAAAGCGAAAGAACCAAAGCTTCACGCTCTGGAAGCTGTTTTATTGATTCAACCAGTGCTTTTCGAAATGATTCATCAACTACCCCTTTGAATGGGTTGCTGTCATCGGTTTCATCCGCCGGTGAAATCACATCATCAGAAACGCCTAAATCTTCAATACCGACTAATTTTGAGCAGTTGATATCGGTAAGAGCACTATGATATTGATCCAGTGTCATACCGAGATGCGTGGCTACTTCAGAATCAGTAGGATCTCGATTTAATTCGCCTTCCAGCTCCGCAATCGCTTGGTTAATCTCTCGATTATTTTTATGAACAGAACGCGGTACCCAATCGCCTTTACGCATGTCATCTAACATTGCGCCACGAATACGGATACCTGCATAAGTTTCAAAGCTCGCACCTTTAGAACCATCATAATTCTGCTGAGCTTCGATAAGACCGATCATGCCGGCCTGAATTAAATCCTCTACCTGAACACTCGGCGGTAAACGGCCTAGTAGGTGGTGAGCAATGCGCTTAACCAACACTGAATAACGTTCAATGAACGCCTGCTGGCTATTAAATTTGCCATGTTGGTCATAGGTTATCGCTTTATTCACCAAAAGGGTCCTCTGCGAATTCGGTACGATTTAGCAACCTTTCCACAAAAAATTCCAAGTGTCCACTTGGTGTTTTCGGTAGTGGCCACGTCAACGCTTTGTTTGCTAGTGAGCTGATAGCTAAAGCGGCAGGCGAGCGTGGGAACGCATCAACGACAATTTTTTGTCTTTTTACAGCCTGTCGTACTTTATCATCTAATGGAATACATGCTACGAGTTCAAGGCTAACATTCAAGAATCGCTCTGTGACTAGTGTCAACTTTGCAAACAATTCTCGCCCTTCACGGTAGCTTCTGACCATATTTGCTACAACTTTAAAGCGTTGAACTTGGTGTTCTTTACTCAACAGCTTGATTAATGCATAGGCATCTGTGATTGACGTCGGTTCATCACACACAACTACAACCACATCTTGAGCTGCTCGCGAAAAACTGATTACCATGTCAGAGATACCAGCAGCGGTATCAATCAGCAGGACATCCATTTCGTCTTCAAGACTACCAAATGCTCGGATGAGTCCGGCATGCTGAGCGTGAGAAAGCTCTGTCATGCTCTGTGTGCCAGAAGTTGCAGGAATTATCTTTATACCATAAGGCCCTTCGACAATCGCATCTTTTAGCTCACATTCACCCGCTAAGACATGTCCTAGATTACGTTTTGCACGAATTCCGAGCATCACGTCCACATTGGCCAGACCTAAATCAGCGTCGAGAACCATCACCTTCTTGCCTTGGCGAGCCATACAAATCGCCAGACCCAGTGTTACGTTTGATTTCCCCACACCACCTTTGCCGCCAGTAACAGCAATCACTTTGGTCAACGATGGTTGTGTTAAGCGACGGAGGCCGCTTGCTTGATCGTGTATCATATTCTCAGTCATAGTAGTCCGCCGCCTTAGAGTCCTTCACTGTCACTGTTCCAAAAGTGAGGTTCGTTCTCTGTCGACTTCTCTAACAGTTCATTTGCTTTCGCAAGCATATATTTTGGTTGCGCTATCACAATGTCTTCTGGTACGCGCTGACCATTAGCGATGTAAGCTACTGGCATTGCGTTTTGAATCACTACACTGATGAATTCGCCTAGGCTTAATGACTCATCAAGCTTCGTCATAATACAACCCGAAAGTGGTATACGTCGGAAGTGATCCAGCGTTTCTTGTAGAACACGACGTTGTGCGGTAGCCGGCAAAACAAGGTAGCTGTGAATCACTTCCCCGCTCTCTTGCATTAGAGTGTCGAGCTGCTCGGAAAGCCTCACATCTCGTTGCCCCATCCCTGCCGTATCGACCAAAATCAGTCTTCTGTTTCTTAGCTGATATATAACATCGGCTAACTCGTTAGAATCTTTAGCAACTCTTACGGGACAACCCATAATTCTTCCGTAAATTGAGAGTTGCTCATGTGCACCTATGCGATATGTATCTGTTGTCACAAGGGCCACATTGTCGGCACCGTATTCCATGGCTGCGCGTGCTGCGAGTTTCGCTACGGTTGTTGTTTTCCCAACCCCCGTCGGACCCAACAATGCGACTACGCCACCACGTTTTAAAATGTCCTGTTTAGGAATATTGATTTGATCCGCCACCAGCGACAATAACGCTTTCCACGCTCGCGCTGGCTTTGTATCTTCCGGGATATAACAGGCCATCTGGTCTGCTAACTCCGGAGAAACGCCCATTCGCTCTAAGCGCTTAATCAGCATCGCTCTTAGCGGCTCACGGCGTTCTACTTCTTGCCACATCAGGCCAGAAACTTGGTGCTCCAACAGACGACGAATTGACGTCATCTCTTCGCGCATGCTTTCTAGCTCATCGGCCGATTCGTCACGCTCATCACTTGGGCGACGTCGGTCATAGCGCGTCGGGTCCAGCTTGGGCGTCGGACGTTCAAATCGATTGTCCTGTGCGATTAGCTTCGCCAAAGGTGAATCTGGTTGATATGGCGCTGGCTTTTCTTGGTTGTAGCCGTCGCGATGCTTATTTTGGCGTTGCAGCAAAGCAGAGAGCGAATCTTCATTTTCCGCTACGTGATCGTCAGCATCTGCTGCACCACCGCTATATTGCTTAAGCATATTAGCGAATCGCTGCGTCATTGAGCCTGTTTTTTCATTGTTACTGTTATTACTGTTCAGGCTAATTTTATCTTCATCTAAATGACGATCTTGGTAACGATCAGCAGAAGACGATGACATTTGACGATGTTCGTTATAGCGATTCGATTGAGAAGCACCGCGATTTTGCTGTGACGCTGCGCTTGCTTGAGGCGGATTAGATTCACTATCTATCGCCGCAACAATCGCTACTCCACCAGCCACTTTCTTGTTTGACATGATCACCGCTTCCGCGCCTAACTCCTCTTTCACTTGGAGCAGCGCCGTTCTCATGTCTTTGGCAAAAAATCGCTTTATTTTCAAACTATGAATCCATTAATGATGCGTGAGATCAGTTACCCACGGCTTGCACAATTCTGATCTGTTTTTCATCCGGGATTTCTTGGTAAGACAGTACCCGGAGATTAGGTATTGTGTTCTTCACAAATTTAGCCAACGTCGAGCGTAATACACCAGAAGTAAGCAGAACGGCAGGTTCGCCTTTCAGTTCTTGTTCCTGTGTCGCTTGGCTTAGTGAAGACTGCAATCGCTCAGCGAGTCCCGGTTCAATCCCCGCGGATTCGCCTCCTGATGCTTGCATAGTTTGATGCAATATTTGTTCCAGTTCAGGTATCAAAGTAATCACTGGTAACTCAGGCTCTATACCATTGATTTCTTGAACAATTAGACGTTTAAGACTAATTCGAACTGCTGCCGTCAATATGTCAGCTTCTTGACTCTTACTTGAGTACTCAGCCAAAGTTTGAACAATCGTGCGAATATCGCGGATTGGAATGGCCTCGTTTAACAAGTTTTGTAGGACTTTCACCACCACACCTAATGGTAATTGGTCAGGAACGAAGTTCTCGACTAACTTAGGCGCGCTGCGTCCCAACATTTCTAATAAATTCTCTACTTCTTCATGACCAATTAGCTGTGATGCGTTGTTGGTCAATAGCTGGCTTAGGTGCGTCGCTAATACCGTTGATGAATCAACAACCGTATAACCCAGAGCCTGCGCGTGCTCACGCTGATCTTCTCGGATCCATACGGCTTCCAGTCCAAAAGCAGGGTCAATGGTTGGCTCACCATCAATCATGCCATACACCTGACCTGGGTTAATCGCTAGCTCTTGATCCGGACGAATCTCTGCTTCGCCCACCGCAACCCCCATCAATGTAATTCGGTAACTGTTTGGGGTCAGCTCAAGATTGTCACGAATATGAACCGCTGGAATTAGGAACCCAAAATCTTGCGATAACTTTTTACGCACGCCTTTTACGCGCTCTAGCAGTTCCCCACCTTGGTCTCTGTCCACCAAAGGGATTAAGCGATAACCGACTTCCAAGCCAATAATATCGACTGGCTGGACGTCATCCCAAGACAGTTCGCGCTGTGAGGAAGGTTCTGTACCTTCGTCTGCTGTTGCTGGTAAAGCGGGCTCTTTCGCTTTCTGCTTCTGCCGTTTGTCGATGAAATATGCCGCTGCACCGGCCGCGACTGCCAGGCTCAAAAACGCAAAGTGTGGCATGCCCGGTACGATGCCCATCACACCAAGAATAGCCGCAGTAATCATCAGCGCTTTTGGGTTGTCGAACATCTGGAAGACCAGTTGTTCCCCCATGTCTTCATCGGTGTTTTGGCGCGTCACCATCATTGCCGCTGCAATCGACAGCAATAGCGATGGGATTTGTGCGACCAAACCATCTCCGATTGTCAGTAAGGTATAGATTTCAATCGCTTCACCGAAACCCAATCCATACTGCGCCATACCGATCGACAGACCGCCGACGATGTTGATAAACAGAATCAAAATACCGGCAATCGCGTCACCTTTTACGAACTTCGAGGCACCATCCATCGAGCCATAGAAATCCGCTTCTTTGGTCACCTCAAAACGACGAACTCTTGCCTGCTCTTGGTCTATCAATCCGGCATTCAAGTCGGCATCAATCGCCATTTGCTTACCCGGCAACGCATCAAGCGTAAAGCGAGCACTTACCTCAGAGATACGACCCGCACCTTTGGTCACCACCATAAAGTTGATGATCATTAAGATGAGGAAAACCACTAGGCCGACCGCGTAGTTACCACCAATAACGACGTTACCGAACGCCTCAATTACGTTACCTGCCGCATTACCGCCTTCATGACCATGCAGTAAGACGACACGAGTCGAGGCAACGTTCAAAGCCAAGCGGAGCAACGTGGCGATCAGCAATACCGTTGGAAAAGCAGCGAAGTCCAAAGGGCGACGTGTGTAAACGGTCACTAACAACACCACCATCGACAGCGCGATGTTAAAGGTGAAGAACATATCCAGCAAAAATGCTGGAATCGGCAGTACCACCATCGCTAGGGTGGCCAAAACCATCACCGGAGCACCAATAGCTGGCATTTCACGTTGAGGGATTCGTGGCAATTTATCTGCAAACGGCAGGCTTAACTTCATACTGCGAGAGATCTCAATCGATTGAAGCGTCACGTAAGCTCTTACTATTAATACGCGACCGCTTTAGCCTAAAAGTTTAGGTAGGGTTGATAATTAAAGCGTTTTAAGCAATCTATGTACCATAATTAGCGCCAAAATAATGACTAAACACTCAAATAGAGCTTAGCTTTTGATCAAACGAGCTTGTTTAAGGCTTTACCGCTTTTCGTATCAATGACGGTGCTCGGGCGGGATTGGCAAATCATAATCTTGAATTTTCGGGCGCTGTCCACCTCGTTTTCGGTATTGCTTCAATTGGAATACAAATGCCAAAACCTGAGCGACGGCAGTAAATAACCCATCGGGGATCTCTTGCTCGAGCTCTGTCGTGTGGTACAACGCACGAGCCAAAGGTGGTGCGGGCACAATCGTAATGTCATGTTCGCGGGCGACTTCTCGAATCTTCATCGCCATGTGGTCAGTACCTTTAGCGATCACGACTGGCGCACGGTCTGTCTTCTGTTTATAACGAAGCGCTACCGAGAAGTGCTCTGGGTTAGTAACAATAACATCAGCTTGAGGAACATCCGCCATCATTCGACGTTGAGCCGCTTCCCTTTGCAACATACGAATACGGCCTTTCACTTCCGGCTTACCTTCAGTCTCTTTGTATTCGTCTTTGACTTCTTGCTTGGTCATTTTTAACTGATCAGCGTGCTGCCAGATTTGAAATGGAATATCGATGGCAACCACAATCAATAGCGAGCAACTGATCAGCAAAATAAAGTTCAGCAAAATATCTAAAGCATGGAAGATGTTTTGCGGATACACATCCATGCTCAATTGAATCAGATCGGCCTGCGATGCTTGGATCAAATAGATGGCGACACCGGTGACCAGAACCACTTTAAGGATTGATTTGATCAACTCTACCCAGCTTTGCATTCCAACCATTCGCTTTAAGCCGCTAAGCGGATTCATTTTCGACAGCTTGGGCATGGCTGCTTGGGCAGAAAAACTGATTCCTCCCACACCTGCTGCTCCAATCATGGCGGCGGTAAACAATGTCGCTAACACCAAAAATAGTGGGAACAACAAATCACTCATCGCGCCCAAAGCGATATCAAACAGTTTTGCAGTATCGAAAATCTCTTCTCGTTGAAGATCAAATAAACGGCTCATGATGGAAAACAATGAACGTGCTAACGCCTCTCCAAACCACATCAATGAAATGGCGCCAACGATCAGCACAGATGCTGATGCGAGCTCTTTAGATCGAGCGACCTGCCCCTTTTCTCTGGCTTGTTGTAACCGTCGGGGCGTGGCTTCTTCGGTGCGTTCCTGACCGTCTGATTCTGCCAAATCTTAGCACTCCAAGCGAATAAGCCGACAAATCTGCGCCTCACCCACTGTCCAGAACATTTCATAATGACTGTATAGACCAGCCAGTATGTACCAACAAAGTAATAGACCCACCATCAAAGCAAAAGCAAAACCAAGCGAGAAGATATTCAGCTGTGGTGCGGCACGGGTCATTACACCAAACGACAAGTTAATGGTCAGTAGTGCAATAATGCCGGATAGAGACATACTCAATGCCGTTTGGAACATAATACCAAGCCAGCCTGCCATTTCACGGAAATCAACCGCGTTGAGCGAGCCGGAGCCAATCGGCAAAGTTTTAAAACTGAACACCACCAATTGCAGCATTTTTAAGTGTCCATCGGTGGCAAGGAAAAACATTGTCGTTAAGAACATGAATAACTGGCCAAGCAATGGCGTGTTCTGACCATTTGCGGGATCAACCATAGAAGCAAAGCCCAAACTTGATTGCATACCCAATATTTGACCAAGTAGGACAAAGGTTTGAATCATAAATTGAGTAACCATACCCATCGCTATGCCGATGATCATTTGCTCGGCAATGGTCATGAAGCCACGAAACGAGAGTAGCTCAATGTCTTGAGGTACGGCGGGGATGGCTGGCATGACAGCGAAAGTGATGGCTAAACCGAGGTAAAGGCGGATTCTTGGCGAAACAAATCGGGCCCCGGTTACTGTCATCACCATCAACATGGATGAGATACGAACATAGGGCCAGAAGTAGTTTGCGATCCAATCTAAGACAACGCTAGTGGGGTACTCCATAGGCGCCTCTAATAAAGCACCTGAGGTAAGCGTTCAATCAAGCCATAGAAATATTCCATCAACATTTGCGTCATCCAATGCCCAAACAGCATCAGGGCCAAAAGCGTGACAATCAAACGCGGTAAGAAGCTCAATGTTTGTTCGTTGATGGATGTCGCAGCTTGAAAAATCGCGACTACAAGGCCGATAAGCAAGCTTGGGATGATAATAGCGCAGACCATGATAAGCACCATCCAAAGTGCTTCACGGAAAAGCTCGACAAACATTTCTGGTGTCATGTCTTATCCTCTATCTGCGCTTATCTAAAGGGCAAAGCTGCCCGCAAGTGTCGAGAGTATCAAGTTCCAACCATCGACCAATACGAACAACATCAACTTGAACGGCAACGAAACAATCATTGGTGACAACATCATCATACCCATTGCCATCAGTACCGAAGCGACTACAAGGTCAATAATCAAAAACGGCAAGAAGAGCATAAAGCCAATTTGGAATGCAGTTTTTAGCTCTGAGGTGATAAAAGCCGGAATCAACACCGCCATCGACACATCTTCTGGATTCTCGACTTGCTCTCCTGACATGGTTACGAACGTCTCCAAATCTTTGATTCGGGTCTGCTTAAGCATAAATGCTTTCATTGGCGCTTGTGCAGCATCAAACGCTTCTCGCGCCGTAACTTGCTCGTTCAAATAAGGCTGAACAGCTTTGTCGTTGATTTCGTTCAGGACAGGAGACATAACAAAAAAGGTCAAAAACAGCGCAATACCAATAATAACCTGATTAGAAGGCGTTTGTTGCAAACCCATTGCCTGACGCAATATCGACATCACCACCACAATTCGAGTGAACGAGGTCATCAGAATCACCATGGCAGGCAAGAAGCCAAGCATGGTCATTAACGCTAAAATTTGTAGTGTAACCGAGTAGTCTTCACTGCCATCAGGGTTCGTGGTCATGGTGAATGCTGGAATACCACCGCCACTAGAAACGGACATAGCACGGCTAGCACCAGTATCACTTTGCATAGCCTGAACTGTAACACTACTTCCATCGGCTAAGTTATCTGGCAGCGCTGACTCCTCTGCCTCAGCAAAGGTAAATGAAGAAAACAGCACGCCGACAAAAAGTAACAACGTACTCAGGAGCAAACGAATTGGATTACCCTTTGTCATGTTTTTTGATCAGCTGGCTAAATTGAGTCGCAAAAGCATTGGTCGCCAACTCTTCCTCTTTCAGTGGCTTATCTAACTTGGCTAAAGTTTGGATCGATTGGCTAGTAATCCCAACCAAAAACTGTTCTTCACCCACTTGAACTACTGCGATTCTTTCTTTTGTACCCACTGGCAACTGACTCACTATACGCAAGCCCTTTTGTTGTCCCATCGCTGGCACTTGCATACGTTTCAGCAACCAAGCCAGCAAAAGAATCACGCCGATTACAAGCACAAGCGAGCCAAGTGTCGTCGCAAGATCCAGATTATTTGGTGCGGCAGCAAATGCATAAGGAGCACTTAGCATTAAGCTCAGTGCTCCAGTGATTTGCTTCAATCGCATTTTGATTGAACGACTCATCTTAACGCAGCTTCTTAATTCGTTCAGTTTGGCTGATCACATCCGTCAAACGGATACCAAACTTATCGTTGACGACCACGACTTCGCCGTGAGCAATCAAAGTACCGTTAACCAATACGTCGAGCGACTCACCGGCTAGACGATCCAACTCAACAACCGAACCTTGGTTAAGCTGCAACAGGTTCCGAATGCTAATTTGAGAACGACCGACTTCCATCGAAATCGTCACCGGGATATCCATAATAGTGTCGAGTTTACGACGCTCATCTTCGCTAATTGGGCTTGAAGTGTCTTTTAGCTCTTCCAGTGGCGCAGCCAATACTTCATCTACGTCTACAGAAGGGGCAGACGGGTCTTCGCCAAGAGCGGCTGCCCATTCGTCTGCTAGCTTTTGATCGTCACTTGGTTCCATTTTTCTATCCTGTGTTACGCCTTACTCATGCCATAGCATATCTGTTTAATAAGGTATCTTAATGGTCTATATCGTCTATATCGTCTTCACTCTCAAGCTCGGACATGATGTCTTTACCTAAGAAAGCTAAATCTGTTTTGACGACATGTGGGCGCTCAATTTCCTCAGAAATTTGCACCGCTAATTTATCTTCCGAACGACCCATTTTTACGCGATAGGTCGGTAGGTCTTCTACAAACATCGTCGCATGTTCTGGCATTTCAATCGGGATGATATCGCCCGGTTGCAGCTCCATGAGATCACGCAAAGAAATGTCTTTTTCGAGCAAGTTCACGCGGAAGTTAACCGGACAATCCATGATCTCTTCACGTAGTGCTGAGCTCCAGCGAACGTCCGTTTCCATCTTGTCAGACTGAACACCTGCGTCCAATAGTTCACGGATAGGCTCAACCATGGAGTAAGGCATAACGACATGAAAATCGCCGCCACCGCCGTCAACTTCTATATGGAAGGAACTCACGACAATCACTTCTGTCGGGCTGACAATGTTTGCCATGCTTGGGTTTACTTCAGAGTCGAGATATTCGAACTCTACCCCCATCACGGGCGACCACGCTTCTTTATAGTCTTCAAATACAATTTTCAGTAACAACTGAATGATGCGGCGTTCCGTTGGGGTAAATTCGCGGCCTTCTATTTTGGCGTGGAATCGACCATCACCGCCAAAGAAGTTTTCTACCAGAATAAAGACTAAACGAGCCTCCATGGTGATCAACGCAGTGCCTTTTAACGGACGAAAACGCACCATGTTCAAACTGGTTGGCACGTACAATGTGTTCTGGTACTCACCAAACTTCATCATCTGCACGCCATTGATCGACACCTCTGCCGTTTTACGCAGCATATTAAACAGACTAATACGCATGTGCCGTGCAAAGCGCTCGTTGATAAGTTCGAGCGTCGGCATTCGACCACGTACGATTCTGTCTTGCGACGAGAAATCAAAATTGACGGCACCCTCAGTGTCGTTTTCTATCGGTTCATCGACGTCATCAACATCGTCAACCCCATGCAATAGCGCATCAATTTCGTCTTGGCTTAATAGATCGGTCACGTTTTACCTATTGAATAACAAAATCTGTAAACAGTACTTTTTCAATCACTGGCTTACCGACCGCAGCATTCAGCGCTGCTTTGATATCTTCGGAAGCACGATCGCGCAATTCCACTCGTCCTGTAGGAGAGCGCAATTGATCAACCGTCGCGGAAGCAAACGTTGATAGCATAGAGCTTTCAATCAGTGGCGAATGATACCGCGCCAACTCTTCATTTTCTGCACCGCGAACCATTAACTGCGCTTTAATTTGAACCAGCCTATCGCGGCTATCCCCAGTAACGTTAAATACAAATGCCTGAGGAAGATTCACATACGCGATGGGCGCAGCATCCGATGCCTTCACTTGAGCCTGTTGAGACGATTCAGCCTGAGCAGGTTCATCAGAGCCCATTAGAAAAAATGCCGCTGCCCCGCCACCAAGTAGTAATACTACAACAGCGATGATGATGATAAGTAACTTGCTTTTTCCTTTCGGCGCATCGGCCCCTTGTAACTGTTCTTCTGCCATTCTTGTCTCTTATTGTTTTTTTGAGTTACCAAGACGTTTTAGTGAGTTGCTTGGTAACCATATTCCATTGCCGTTAAACGGCCTTTTATGCGTAAAAACTAATTCCATCACGCTTTGAAGCGACATTCAAATCCAGATTGACATCAGATTCAAAACCCTCTTCGGACTGTCCAGAGAAACCGCCACTTTGCGCGCTTTGACCATGTTGTTCAGCAGTATACCTACCTTGCTGTTGCCCACTGTTTTGTTGTTGGACGGAAGAATCAGCTAGCTGCATACCTTGTTGCGCTAGCATTTCTCTCAAACGAGGGAGCGTCTGTTCAATAATGTCACGAGCTTGCGGGTTGTTCACTGTAAAATGTACATTGGCAACGTCATTATTCATGGTCATACGAATTTGCATACGACCTAACTCTGGTGGATCAAGACGAATATCGAGATTTTTCAGATTCTTCGACATCATCATTTGCACTTTTTCCGCAACTTGCTCGTTGGCTAGCTCTTTAGTTAGTTGCAACGGAAGCTGAGCTTGTTGTGCAGCATCAATACGCGTTTGTTGCTGCACATTAATTCCTTGCTGACCTGCCATAGCCTGAAGCTGTCCAGCGAAGCCGTGTTGGAGGTCCGGCTTATCTTGTCTATCCGCAGTCGCCTTTAGCGCACCAGTCGCCAATGCTGCGTTCATCACTTTCTGGCTAATCTCTCCGTCTTTCACACCTTGAAGCGACGTCGGCACTTGCGCGGCTATCAACATATCGGGCGTTGGAGATAATGCGACTTTATCTCCACTATGAGTAGCTTGTGGCTGGAGGGCTTGAGCCGCTGCATGTTGGATTTGCTGAGACACTGCCATAGCTCCAGCCTGGCGAGTTAAATTATGTTGTACTTGTTGCTCTGCGAGAATCTGTTTAATGTCATTAGGGAGCGCAACAAATTGGGCAAGGTCTTGCTCAGGAATATCCGCCGTGCTCGTTCCTTGTTTCAACCCTTCAATGATCTGAGCTTCTTGCTGAGTCAGTGGTTTTCCTTGCGCCAACTTGGTATCTATAACTTCAAGTTCATCCAAGGAGACTCGTGGAAGCGCGTCGATGTTGGAACCATCAACGTCTGTTAACAACGGCGACAGATCATTAGCTACTTCACCACTGACTGCGCTCTTAGCCGTCGGATGGCTGGCTTGTTTCGCTAGCTCTTGCCAAGCAGCAAACTCAGGCGAAAGTTTGTCGACATCGATAGGTTGACCATTCTTATCTAAAATTGGCTCTAAGTCTTGTCCTGGGATCATCTGTGCTTGTTCAAGCGAATGAACTGATGGCGTTTCATTCAAAGCCAGCTCATCAAGGTGTGTCGAAACGGTTGCTTGCTCGTGGAACGAATGCACTAAATTCGCGCTCTGAGGCAAAACTTTGCCACTATCGATGGATGCATTACTCGCATTCAGGGTTTGATTCGCTTGTTCAATTCGACCAAGAAGCTGTTGTCCTTCGCCCATCGTGCTTTTTACGTCCACTGTATTTGATGGGTTGCTCGTATCGATTGATGTTGATTTCACTTTTTCAATAGCTTCAACATCATGCTCCAAAGGTGTGCTGTTACTCGCCTTTTGTAAACTTGCTTCTTCACTTAAGGTTGCATTCGGTTTGTTTGCTGATATTTCATCAAAACCATGGGTCTCGTCACTGACGGATTCTTGGCTTTCTTGCGCCAACAATTCGTCCGAGACGTTAGCAGAAGAAGTACTGCCTACATCCGCTCTTTCTTTTTCTTCAACCACTGTCGATTCTGTTGCTACTTTTTCGGGCTTTTGTTTACCAGCAAACGCATCGGTTAACGTTTCTAAAAATCCCTTGCTCTCAGTGCTCTCTGCGGACGCTTTAGCGGACACATCAGAAACTGGCGTCTTGGTAGTCGCAGATACATGGGACAAATTCACACTCATTTAGAAACTCTCGTTCTCGTGGCTCTGAGTATATCGCTGGCAGGCGGCAATACTGGCGGCAAACTAAGGTCAAAAAGACCCGACACTGACAGCTAAAATGCAAAAATCACACCACAATATTGAGCCAATTCTCGGCAAGCTAATAGATGGCATGTTTATGGAACAAACATCAACAATACTATCCGATAACCTGGTTCCTAACATGATGTACAGCTACTTGATTGACTTTGAAAAACGATAAGCGTAAACAGACACTTGGCTTAACAATTAAGGAATCACTTTGAAGATCACAGAATTACGCCAATATAGAATCAGAGCAGGCAAAACAGAACAGTGGCTAAGTTGGATGAAGGAAGAACTGTTGCCCTATCAACGCTCACAAGGCATGCGTGTACTGAATACTTACGTCCACACTGGTGATGATGGACATGACTATTTTGTTTGGCTTCGAGAGTTCGACAATGAACAAGCACGCCAGACTCTCTACGAAAAAACATACAACGAGTGGTGGGTTCGCGAGATTCGACCGAAGGTGTTTGAGTTAATTGAACAAGACTCAATCAAAGTTACCTTACTTGAATCGGTAGAGATGTAGTCAGCTGCAACACCGTAATGAAATATCGAACCAATAACCTTTAGAAACGATGTGGTTTTCGACTGTAAAGTAAGGTGGAAAACTCGTCCATTTGCTTTTGTTCGCGCTTAGCTTCAGCAAGTTGTTTCTCTTCTTCGCGTTTGTCTATCATCCACTCATAGGATTTGCGTTCTTTACGCACGGTTAACCAATATTCTTTACAGTTTTCAACCTGCTCTTTGAAATGACTTTCTGCTTGCTTTTGCTTAGATAAAGTCTCATCTAGCTGGGTAAGGAATCGATTTAAGTGTCCATATTGACTTGCCGTTAGGCCCGCCTGACCACGGTCGACGAGTTGCTGGCAATAATCAAGCCGATACTTTTCAATTTGTTCAACCTGACGGTAATAATCTTCGAGTTCAGAACGCGCTTTGTTCAGTGCAAGCACAGCTTGGTCTTCACGATCCTTAGTTTGCTCAAGTAGAAACTCCATCGCATTATTCATGCGCTATCACCCACCCAAAATGTTTCTAAGCATATTGACGCACATATCGTATGGCACCGATTCTTTCATGCTCTGCTGCAAGTATTCGTCTAACTTCGGTTTCAAAGTAAATGCGCCATCAATAGCAGGATCGGTACCCGGTTTGTACGCTCCAATCGAGACCAAATCTTGATTCTTGCGACAAATAGACAAGACCTGTCGCACCGCTTTTGACATCAGAACGTGCTCTTCGGTCGTGATTTGCGGCATAACACGGCTCACCGACTTCTCGACATCAATCGCCGGATAATGGCCTGCATCCGCCATTTCACGAGAAAGTACAATATGGCCATCAAGAATGGCTCGCGATGCGTCCGCTATCGGATCTTGCAAATCATCCCCTTCGGTCAACACGGTAAAGAACGCCGTAATCGAGCCTTGTTCGGCACTTCCATTACCCGCTCGCTCAACCAGCGCTGGCAGCTTGGCAAACACAGAAGGCGGGTAACCTTTCGTCGCTGGCGGCTCACCAACAGAAAGTGCGATTTCACGCTGTGCTTGTGCAAAACGAGTCAACGAGTCCATCAATAGCAGAACATCTAACCCTTGATCCCGGAAGTATTCAGCAATCGTTAATGCCGTTTGGCACCCCTTTAAGCGCATTAGGGGTGAAGCATCGGCAGGCGCCGCGACCACCACTGAGCGGCGACGACCGTCCTTACCCAAGATCTCTTCGATGAACTCTTTAACTTCACGTCCACGCTCACCTATCAGACCGACGACCACAACCTGTGCGGTAGTACCTCGCGTCATCATGCCAAGCGTGACCGATTTACCCACACCAGAACCTGCAAACAGACCGATACGCTGACCTTTACCGACCGTCAACAAACCATTGATAGCTTTTAGGCCAACATCGAGCGGTTCAGAAATTGGCTTTCGAGCCAATGGGTTGATTGGTTCGGCATTAAAAGAGGCACGGTGATCGGTATACAAAGGGCCAAGTCCATCAAGTGGATTCCCAACCCCGTCTATAACGCGCCCAAGTAGCTCCATGCCGACAGGCAAACCAGCGTCACTGGTTAAAGGGGTGACTCTCGCGCCAGGTAAAATGCCCGTAATTTGTTCGCTTGGCATTAAAAATAGGTTGTCACCTGAAAAGCCGACAACCTCGGCTTCCATCTGACCTGACATGGTTTCCACTAAGCATAAACTGCCAATTGGTGCGCGACAGCCGGTTGCTTCCAACGTTAACCCAACCACACGCACCAGTTTGCCAGAGGCGACAGGGCGCGTCGTAAGGCCTTCAACTTTGTAGCTTTTTAAGCGGTCAGCGAGTGCTTGCATGGATTACTCACCCTCTTGATGACGGTTTGCGCCACAAAAGCTGTGCAATACGCTTTTGACGCGTTCTTCCATGCGATAATTAATGCTTGATTCACCTGCTTCAATCTGGACGTCACCTCGATTGAGCGATGGCTCAGCAACTAACGTCCAGTTGCGACAATTAAGGTCTTCTTCACCATAAGCTGAACGAATAATCGCGACATCTTCTGGATTCAGGTGCAAGGTAATAGGGTGGCCTGATATTGGTAGCGCTTCGACCGACTGCTTCACCGTATCTAAAATAATTTGAGGGTTGGTTTGTACTTCAACGTGCACCACTTCTTTAACTAAACAGAGCACCATATCCACCAGCTGCTTTTCAACCTGAGCATTCATCAACTCCAAAGGTTGAGCAAACTGATTGGCCAAGTTCATAAAAGTTTCAACTTGCTGCTGAATGTATTCTTGCCCTGCAGTTACCCCTTCCGCTTTTCCGAGCTCGAGACCTTCAGCATGGCCGGCTTGCAACCCTTCTTCTTTACCTTTGTCGTAACCTTGCTTAAAGCCAGCTTCCTGACCTTGATGTAAGCCTTCTTGATAAGCACCTTGCTTAATCAGTTCAATTTGCTCTTCGGTTAGCGCAAGTGGCTGCTCTTCTTCAGGCTCATCAAAATTCGGCACCCATCCCGGGTCATAGTTGAACGCGGTTTGTTTTGCTTGTTTGGCTTTAGGCTCGCCATAATCAGGCAGCCCCCAACGTTGAGGTTCGATCATCGAATCATCTTCATCAGGACGGATAAATCCACGTTTTCTATCGCCAGCCATGGGTTACCTATTGTGTGTTCGATTAAGAAGTGAGGATGCTCCGCAATAGGATAATTGCGAAGCAATAGAAATTATAAGAATTCGTCAGCACCGCCAGACAACATGAGCTCACCAGCATCCGCCATTCGACGGGCAATTGCTAAGATTTCTTTCTGAGCGGCTTCTACATCTGCCACTCGTACTGGCGGCATCGCTTCTATATCATCACGCATCATATCAGCAGCACGTTTAGACATGTTCTTGAAGACTTTCTCACGTAACGAGTCATCTGCACCTTTGAGTGCTTTTTGCAACACGTCTTGTGGTACGTCACGCAGCAACTTCTGAATACCTTGGTCGTCCACTTCGACTAAGTTTTCGAAGACAAACATTAGGTCTTGGATTTGCGTCGCCATGTCTTCGTCCTGATCGCGAATTTGTTCCATTAACAAACCTTCGACGTTGTTGTCTAGGTAGTTCATGATCTCCGCTGCTGCTTTCAGGCCGCCAATTTTGGCTGCTTGTGCACCCGCTTGACCCGCGAACTGTTTCTCCATGATTTCGTTCAGCTCTGCCAATGCTGATGGCTGAACTTCTTCAAGGTTGGCAATACGCATCATCAGATCCAAACGCACGCGCTCAGGGAACTGAGACAAAATCTCTGCAGATTGGTCTGCTTCTAAATAAGACAGTACGATAGTTTGAATCTGTGGGTGTTCATTGACAATAATACTCGCCACTTGGCGTGGGTCCATCCATTTCAAAGAATCCAAACCCTTTGAGCCCGTACCAAGTAGGATCTGGTCAACTAAGTTGTTGGCTTTGTCTTCACCAAGAGCGGCAACCAGTGCATTACGCATAAAGTCTTCGCTGCCCATACCAATGTTGGTGTATTTCTGGATATCCTCCAAAAACGCACGATGAACAGCAGATACCTTGTCTTGGCTGAGATCCTTCGCGCGAGCCATCGCACTACCAACACGCTGAACCTGTTTTGGTTCTAGGTGACGGATAATGCCAGCTGCATCTTGTTCATTAAGACTCAGTAGCAAAATTGCCGCTTTTTCTTCGCCAGTAATGGTTGAAACATCCAGCTCTACTGGCATTCCCGCAGCGTTATCATCTTGAGGTACGATATCGTTAGCCATTGTCATTCATCCAGTTTTTCACTACTTGAGCAGCCAGTTCAGGTTCATTCGCAACCAGAGCGCGAACCGCTTTCAATACATCTTCATCTTTATGAAGGTTTGGCAAATCAATACTTGAGCCAAACTCGAACAGTTCGCTGCTTTCGATGTCACTGCCAATCAAGCTAGTTTCACCATCCGCACCAATCGGCAAGCCGTCTGGTCCATACATTTCGTCTTCATCATCGCTGGTAGGGTTAAGCAATTTCTTCATTGCTGGGCGAACCAGAACCAACACAACCACAATAATCACTAATGCACTTGCGAACCAACGAACCCAATCACTGAAGTTAGGGTGCTCCCAAATTGGTGGTTCTTCTAGCTGCTCAGCCTCTGGCTCAGCAAACTTTACACTCAATACATTCAGTAAATCGCCACGACCTTGATCAAAGCCGACGGTACCAATTAATACTTGGCGAATGGCATTGATTTCAGATTCGGACATTGGGGTATAAGTCACTTCACCCGTATCAGGGTTAACTTGACGACGGTCTTTAATCGCAACAGAAACGGTCTGACGAGCCACCGTCCCGGTCTGCTTTCGCTCGTGGCTGATGGTGGTATCTAGCTCAAAGTTACGCGTGGACTCTTTACGAACTGAACCCTGCCCCATGACAGAACCATCTTTCATTTGAGCCACATCTTGCGGAATTGAGGCATCCGCTGGAGGCTGATTACTCAACGCACCCGGAATACCCGCTACCATGTTACCGTTATTGTAATCTTCGAGTGCGTACTCACTGCGGGTCGCAGGGGTGTTCGGATCAAAGCGTTTGCGAGTTTGTTCAACCGCACTGAAATCCATTTGTATATCAACCTGCGCCGTATAGTTGCCATAACCTAAAATCGGTAATAGTACGGAATCAATTTTTTCGCGCAGCGCTTGTTCTTGGCTGCGTTCTAATTCTTGTTCTTTGCGTCGCGCCGCAGAAGCGGGATCTTGGGAGCCTGAGCTGAGTAAGCGGCCATGCTGATCTGTGACGGTAATTCGAGAAGTTTTCATTCCCGGCACGGCACTCGCTACCATGTCGACAATAGAATCCACTTCTTGCTGCTTAAGGTTCGTGCCTGTCGACAATGTCAAAAATACCGACGCAGACGCTTCTTGGTTATGACGCACAAACACGCTGTGCTTTGGCAGTGCCAATAACACTCGTGCTTTGCGAACTTGCTTCATTTCTTCAATTGCTTGAGCCAATTGGCGCTCTCGACTGAGTTTGAGACGCTCTTGCTCGAGACGTTGTGAAACACCAAAACCCATGTCTTGCAGCAAAATATCATCGCCTGCTTCTGTAGCTTGGTTAACGCCGGAACGAACCATGCCAAGTTTGATCGAGTTGTACTCACTCGATTCAACAGAAACAGTATTGCCATCAAGCTTATAATTGATTTTCTGCTGGTCCAGATAATCCAGAACGGGGATCAATTCTTCGGTCTCATACGCACCAAGTGGGCGCATCTCCGGTTCTTTGACCCAAAAGAACAGCATCACGATCAATGCAACACAGATGGAGATCGACAGCACAAGCACAACCTGACGAAGTAAATCGAGGTCGCCCACTGCCATATCGAATTTTGACGCACTGCGCTCCTCTAGATCTGGATTTTGACTCTCCACATCCACATCGGAACTTGCTACCAGTGCACCATCTGAGCCGCCTTCAGTGACGGTTAAATCTGTAGACTTGTCTGCCACACTTATTACCTAAATTACACTGGCATGTTCATGAGGTCTTTATATGCCTCAACGAGTTTATTGCGAATTTGAACCGTCGCATCAAAAGCGACACTAGACTTGTTACGAGCGATCATAACGTCAGAAAGGGATACATCGGCATCACCACGATCAAAACGGGTTTGTAAATCACCAGATGCTTTTTGAAGTGTGTTCACGTTATTGATGGCTTTAGTTAGGAGATCGTTAAAATCTGCTCCAACTTTCGCCCCACTTGCAGTAGGAGCCGTATTGGTTGCTTCTACCATCATGGCGCGCATTTCTGCCTGAATACCATCAATTTTCATTAGCACCTCTAAGCCAAAAGATTGACTATTAACAAAACTGATTATTGACACAGCAATTAACGTGCCATAAGACATTAGCAATCAATTTACTTACACTTTTCGTCTTATGGCCGTTGTCTGTGTTAATTCGGGATATCTATACCAGCATCACGCATTTTGGCAAGCTTATAGCGCAAGGTTCGAGGGCTTATACCCAGTTTCTCCGCCATTTCTTTGCGTCGACCATTACACTCAACCAAAGTCTCCAAAATAATGGCGTATTCTTGATCGCGCAGCTCGCTGCCTAAGCCTTCTCCACCAGTTACTGGGCGGCTGACACTCTCAGCTTGAGCAACTGGCTTAACATTGGGCACGACCATATCTGCGTTTTGCACCACGTGTTGCAAGCTATTGGCATCTTGCCAATCTACGCCCTCAAGCAAAATGTGCTCTGCATCGATGTCGCCATTTTCACTTAATATCAGCGCTCGTTGAACCACGTTATCCAATTCACGAACATTACCCGGCCAAGGGTATTGCAATAGTTTTTCTAACGCAACGGTCGAGAATTGAGGCACTGGCATGCCCATTTTGCTGCAATGACGCTCAGCAAGATGCTTGGCAAGCGGTGCAATATCGCCTTTACGTTCTTTAAGTGCAGGCCACGCAATTGGGAATACATTCAGGCGGTAATATAAGTCCTCTCTGAAGTTTCCTTCTGACACGTATTGCTTAAGATCACGGTTACTCGTCGCTAACACACGAACATCTAACTTGATGCTTTTGCGACTGCCTAGGCGCTCTACTTCTCGCTCTTGCAAAACACGCAACAACTTCGCTTGCAGGTTCAGGTCCATTTCGCTGATTTCATCAAGCAAGATTGTGCCACCTTGTGCTTGTTCGAACTTTCCTGGGCATGCCTGAACAGCACCAGTAAATGCGCCCTTTTCATAGCCAAACAGTGTTGCTTCGAGCATATTGTCAGGAATCGCGGCACAGTTAATTGCGACAAAAGGACCATTTTTACGATTTGACGCGTTGTGAATATAGCGCGACATCACTTCTTTACCTGAGCCACTAGGACCTAGCACCATAACATTCGCATCTGTACGTGCCACTTTATCGGCCAACGCGAGTAAACGTAGACTTTTCTCATCAGCAACGATAGCGTCACCGTTGTCATCACTTTTTATCGGTGCATAACGACTGACCATATTTAGCAACACTTCTGGTGCAAATGGTTTCGCCATGTAGTCGATCGCGCCATCTTTCATTGCAGACACGGCATCTTCAATGTTGGCGTACGCCGTCATTAGCAATACTGGTAAGTTAGGCCAATTCTGCTTGATGCTTTTGAGCAGAGCTAAGCCACCCATACCCGCCATTTGCACATCAGAAACGACGATATCAACCGTATTCGATTTCAGCTTTAACAGTGCATCTTCAGCACAGTCCGCTTCCAACCACTCATACCCTGCCAGAGCCAGAGTATCGACTAGGGCTTCACGAAGACCTTCATCGTCTTCTACGATCAGCACTTTGCTTTGCGCCATTATGATTCTCCAGAAATTGTTATTACCAAAAGCCGCTTATTGCGCTTCTGTTTGCACTCGCTCTAGCGGAATGCACATGGTGAAGCAGGCTCCATCACCCTGCTCTGAAATAAGTTCCAATCGACCGTCATGGGCACGGCAAACCATTTGAACAACTGCCAACCCTAATCCAGTTCCTTGAGAACGTGTGGTAAAAAATGGCTCCATGATTTTGGCTTGCAGTTCTTCGGGCACACCCGGTCCGCTGTCTTGCACAGAAATGCGTAACTCACCATTTACCGGGCGGAAAAAAATATCGACTTGCGATTCTTTACCAGACATTTGAATCGCATTCATGACCAGATTACTTAATGCAGATGCAATGGCGTTCGCATTGCCTAGTAGCTCAGTTTGTTCTTCTTCCACTTCTAGGCAGTAATCAATACTGTTGTTTTTTAGCGCGGTTTCGACCATCGGCTGATATTCCGCTACCAACTGGGCAATCGTAAATGGCTTAATGACTTTATTATCGCCACCTTTAGCAAAAAGCAGCATATCATTAACCTGCTTTTCCAAATCGTGCAGTCGATCCATTAATTTGGTTTGGAAGCGATCTTTTGTCGCAGGAGGAAGATTTGGCGCTCCCAAATTGGATGCATATAACATAGCGCTCGACAGCGGCGTTCTTACTTGGTGAGCAAGCGATGCAACCATACGTCCTAACGACGATAAGCGCTGTAAATCACTGACACGAGCTTGAAGTAAACGGGTTTCGGTTAAATCGGTAATCAGGATCAATTGACCTGTTGTGGACGCCGAGATGGCGAGTCGAACTTTACGGCCATTACGTAATGAAACTTCATGGCCATCATCTTCACGTGGGTCAAACACCGCCTGGATAACGTTGAACCATTTTTCGTTAACCAGTGGAATCTCAAGAATTCGGTGCGCTTCTGGATTTGCTTCACGCACTACTCCGTACGTATCGAGCAAAATCACTCCAGCAGGCATCACATCGAGCACCTGTTTGTAGCGCTCAACCTGATTCTCTACGGAATCTAAATGGGATTGATTGGTGTTGTTATCCATTACTGCCTGTCGAAATATCGCCGCTAAAACTAAAATAGCTTGGTAAGCAATTAGCGTACCAAGCTATTTTTTTATATTTATCAGGACGTTAATCCATCGACAATAAGTTGACACTCAGAGATAACGGTTTTGGATGCCAGAAAAACGATGTTAACTAGCACAAGTGATAATTCAGATATCGTCTTAAAACTTCACTTTACCTAGCGCTGTAAGTTGTACTTACGCATTTTTTCCACCAGCGTAGTACGTCGCATACCCAGCATGTCGGCCGCTCTTGCTACAACGCCACCCTGCGCTTCTAATGCTTGGCTGATCATATTAACTTCTAAATCAGCCAGCAGCTCTTTCAAATTAACCCCTTCCGGTGGCAGCGCTTGCGGGGCGTTCATGCTGTGATCAAGGTCGTCTTGATCTTCAAAGCTAAAATCTTCAGAGAAGATATCTTGGAATACATCACGCTCTTGCTCTTCCACCGAAACAAATGGATTGCTCTCTGGTTGGAACTCTGGGATGTCACTGTAGCGATATTTGGTTGGTAGATGGTTTACATCCACTAAGCTATTTGGATACAGAATAATCATTCGCTCAACAAGATTAGCCAACTCGCGTACGTTGCCCGGCCAGTTATGCTCCATCAGTGAGTTGATTGCACGAGGTGTAAAACAGATAGGTTGTCCGCCCTCCGCCTCTAAACGTGTCATCAGTTCTTGCAGCAGCAATGGTATATCTTGTTTGCGCTCTTTCAGCGCTGGCATCTCAATCGGAAACACGTTCAGACGATAGAACAAGTCTTCTCGGAACGTGCCTTCTTCAATCATATTTTCTAGATTACGGTGTGTCGCCGCCACAACTCGAACATTTACCTTGATGGTACTATTGCCACCTACACGTTCAAAGCAGCGTTCTTGCAATACACGAAGCAACTTTACTTGCATCGACATTGGCATATCGCCAATCTCATCAAGAAAGATAGTGCCACCGTCTGCGAGCTCAAATCGACCTTTACGGGCAGTTAACGCACCAGTAAACGCGCCTTTTTCGTGACCAAATAATTCGCTTTCTAGGAGCTCAGGCGGTATTGCACCACAGTTAATAGGTACAAATGCGCCATCGCGGTATGAAGAGTGATAGTGGATGTTACGCGCAACAACTTCTTTACCTGTACCGGACTCACCTAAGATCAACACGTTTGCTTCCGTGTTTGATACTTGCTCGATCAGGTGTCGAACTTCTTGAATACCTCTACTTTGACCAACTAAGCTGCGAAAAAGCGTGTTTTTGCGTGCACTAGCAACAACATTCACTCCTTTTCGCCCCAGAAAATCTTTGCAGTGGCGTAACGCTTCACTAAGCTGTGGGTAATTAAGCGGCAGCTCTAGTTCACCAACAAAATTTGGAAGATCATCAACAGGCAAAGGAAAACGGCCCATGACTAGAAGAGGGATGTGGTAAGCGCTGTTTAAATGAGAGATAACCGTACTCGCCGCTTG